>JABDMN010000393.1 GCA_013001485.1 Acidimicrobiia bacterium | reverse complement strand
GCCGTGCCCCTGGTGTCTCACTCCGACCAAAGAAGACGATCGGGCGTGCCCCGGTTGCGGCCAGGCATTTGGCTGAGGCCTCGGTCTCGTCTCAGGGCCCCAGAGAGACCCATCGGCGAGTGCGCCGAGTTGAAGACGGGCGGCCCCTAGGGCCGGGGTGCGGTTCCGTCGTGAGTAGTTGAGGCCACTGGAAACCGCCGCATGCTCACTGCTAGCTTCGGCGACCTTATGCCCACATGCACGCAGCTCGCAGGATTGTCACATATCGGACCGTTCGATGTCTGAAGACCTCGACCAGTACCGGCAGCCAACACAGCCGTCCCGAAACCTCGGTTGGAACATGTACGGCGCCGGCGTCGACGCCCAGGGGGCCGATGGCAAACCGGAGCCCATCGAGGTCGGGCCCCCGGACGCAGACCAGCTCCTGATTCGCATCGATGCAGTCGGCCTCTGCTATTCCGATGCCAAGCTGGTCAAACAGGGCGGCGACCATCCCAAGCTCTACCACCGCGACCTGGCCAACGACCCCACCCGTCTCGGTCACGAGGCCACGGTGACCATCCTCGACGTCGGCGAGGCGCTCACCGACCGTTTCACGCCGGGACAGCGTCTCGCCGTGAATCCCGACATCCACACGGATGGTCGCAGCACCGCCTATGGCTACACGATCCCCGGCGCGCTCATTCGCTACCACCTGATCGGGCCCGAGGTACTCGACGCCGACGACGGGTCCTACGTCATTCCCATCGACGACAGCATCGGCTACGCGGCTGCGGCACTCTCCGAACCGTGGGGTTGCGTTGAGGCCGCCTACACCCAGCGTCGCCGGCTGTCGCCCCTCGAAGGGGGCGTCATGTGGGTGCTCGGCCGCCCTGACGATCCCACCGAGTACCAGTTCTCGGAAGGCCTCGATCGACCGGGCCGCATCATCACGACCAACGTGCCGCCTCAGGTCATGGCCATGATCGATGACAAAAAGGGGCCGGACACCGCAATCGAGGTCCGCGACGATATCGACGACTACGCCGGCTTTGCCGCTGAGGTCACCGGTGGCGACGGTTTCAACGACATCGTGCTCCTCGATCCGCGTTCCTCCGATCAGGTGGAGGCGCTTGCCCCTCACATCGCCTTTCGGGGGATCCTCAACCTCGTGGGCACCGAGCGTCTCGACGGTATGCCTGGCATCGACGTCGGGCGCATCCACTACCACTACACAGCACTTGTCGGGAACCCCGGCCCCGACATCGCCGCCTCGTACGGCCTCGCTCGCAATCGGAGCGAGCTGAAGCCCGGAGGCATCACACTGGTTGTGGGCGCCGGAGGTCCAATGGGGCAGATGCACATGCAGCGTGCCATCGAACTCGACGAAGGCCCGCGCACCATCATCGCCTCTGACCTCGACGAAGCACGCCTGGCCTTCGCCACGGATCGACTCGCTCCTCTGGCCCGCGCTAAAGGTATCGAATTCATCCCGGTCAACCCGGCCGGCGACCCGAGCATCCTGGCCGATGCCGTCGCCGCGGCGACCGGAGAGCGAGGAGCCGACGACATCATCTTGTCGGTGCCCGTGCCTGCGGTGATGGAGCAAGGTGCGGCACTGCTCGCGCCCGATGGCATGCTCGTGCTGTTCGCCGGCGTGCCGAACGGCTCACTGGCCGCCCTCAACGTGAGTGATGTCTACCTGGCGAACGCACAGTTCACCGGTACCTCGGGCCTGAGCACGGCAGACCAGCGCCTGGTGCTCGACAAGGCCAAGGCTGGAACCCTGTCGCCGCAGCGATCCCTCGGCGCAGTAGGGAGCATCGAAGCCGTCACCGAGGGGTTGCAGGCTTTGATCGACGGGACCTTTCCCGGAAAGGTGATGATCTTCCCCCAGCTCACGGGCCTGCCGCTCACAGGTCTCGACGACCTTGCCGAGCGGCACCCCGACATCGGTAGCAAACTCGCTGAAGATGGCGCATGGACGACCGAGGCCGAAGCCGCCCTCATCGACAAGTTCTGGCAGCGATGATCACCACGCTCACCCTCAACCCCAGTCTCGATCGAACCGTCTCGGTGGAGCGGCTGGAGCGGGGAGAGGTGCAGCGAATCCAACACGTGTCATCTGAGGCGGGCGGCAAAGGAGTCAACGTCACCAAGGCATTGACGGCCAATGGCGTCGAATCACTTGCGGTGCTCCCGATCGGCGGCTTCGAGGGCGGCGAGGTCGAACTGCGGCTTCGCACGGCTGGAGTCAGGGTGGAGGGCGTACCGATCGCGGGTGCCGTTCGCTCCAACATCTCCGTCATCGAGCCCGACGGCACCACCACGAAGCTCAACGAGCCTGGTCCTACCTTGAGCGCCGCGGAAGTCGAGATCCTGCTCGAGGCGGCGACCAGAGGGGCCAGCGGAGATTGGGTGGTCGCCAGCGGGAGCATCCCCCCGGGAGTTCCTTCCGACGTGTACGCCTCCCTCGCGGAGAAGGTGTCGAGTCTCGGGGGGCGGCTGGCAGTCGACACCAGCGGCCCTGCTCTCGAGGCGTGCCGCGGTGCGCGAATAGCGCTCATCAAGCCCAATCTCCATGAGCTTCGCCAGGTCGCTTCATCCAACGTCGCAACGCTCGGTGACGC
>JABDMN010000388.1 GCA_013001485.1 Acidimicrobiia bacterium | reverse complement strand
CGTGTAGATCGACTGGCCCACCTGGCCCCAGCCGCACAGCACGACATGTCCGCTCAGTTGGTCAATGGCCTGCTGCAATCTCGCTCTCCCGACGTGCTCACCGATTTTGCCTTCCATCAAAGCCTCGAACGCCAACCCGAGCGTATACAGCGCAATCCCCACACCGAAGATGATCACCACGGTCGTCACAACACGGTATGCAGTGTCGGCCCGGTCGCCGACCTCGCTGAAGCCAACCGTGGAGATCGTGATCAGCGTTTGATAGAAGGCATCGAAGATGCCCAACCCGACCAACAGGTAGGCGACGGTACCGGTGAACTGAACGACAACGAGGGCGCCAAGCCCGAGCCGAACCTGTCTCCATGGATCTCGTTCTGTGCGGCCCAGCGTCATGTGCCCTCTCGCAGCGTCGAGGTGCATTGTCGACTTCGTGGCCGTCGCGTCGCAACCTCCTTTGTGTCACCCCAACGCGACCCCCTTTCACTCGAAGGCTGCGCTTCGCCACGTGGCCGGGACGCGGCGAAGCCCACGGCTAGCCGTGGGCTTCGTTCGCGTTACAGCTTGAGCTCTAGCCGCCGAGAGCCTCGAGCGAGTAGTTCAGGAGAGCCCTGGTGAAGGCCGGGTTGTGGACACCCAGGCTCCGGTCTTCGATCACGTACATGTAGTTCCACATCGCGTTGACGACTTCCTCGGTGTACGTACCCGGAATCGAACGGTTCTCCTCATTCATGATCCCGCTTGCGATGAGCAGCGGCTTGATCTGGTCGACGAGTGCCTGGATCTCGGTCTGAGTTCCGTTGAGGTCGAAGGACTCGATGTCTGCGTGACAGCCTTCGCAGCTCGAGAGCTGAGCCTCGAAGCCGTGGTTGGCATTCTCGCCCATGTGGCACGAGACGCAGCCGCCCTCGATCAAGGTGTAGTGACCGGCCGCGGATCCCTCTACTCCCATGCCGCCCTCACCGACTGCCATGTTCGATTCGACGCCGTGGTGCGGGCCGAAGCGAGTCGTGGTGAATTCGATCATGCCATCCGTCGCCTCCGGCCTCGGATGGCGGATCTGGTGGCACTCTGCGCACAGGTTCGCCGTGCCCTTGTCGTACGTTCCGTCCGAGCGGTCGAACGACACAGCGGCCGAATCACCGGTCAGCGCCCAGTCTGCGCCGGTGTAGGTCATGTGAACGTCGTGGCACGTCCGGCAGTTGATGGGCGACGAGGTCGCGACACCTTGGATGGACTCATCGTTCGGGCCGAGCCCGGCAGTGATGCGCGCCTTCGGACCCTCGGAACCGTGACAGCCTGCACAACTACCTATCGAGCCACGCACCCAGGAGTCCCCGGTGGCGTGATGCGACTCGGCAAATCGAGCCTGCACCGACAGAATCCCTGACGTCTCATTGTGGCAATCGGTACAGGAAAGATCGGCGACATCGAGAGCGGCATCAGATCCATCGGCGCCAGCGGCGCCGACAGCGCCAGCGGGGCCGGCGGGGCCGGCAGGACCAGCGGGCCCGGCGGGGCCAGCGTCCCCTCCACAGGCGGCCAACGCAAGCGCGGCCGCGAACAGAATGACGAACAAATAACCCGACCTGGGTTTCATGCCACCCTCCAGTGCTGCAACTGATACCCATTGTTGCGTTTCTCTGCACCGCCCGATGGGGCCATAGGACCCTAAAGGTGGCAGTTTTTCGCAGGTGGAGCCGAATTCGGCTCCGTTCGGTCATCCGTGGCTACGGAGTGTTGCCATCTGCGGCAAGGATGTCCTCGAGAGTGGCCAACACGACAGTTGGGTTGACCTCGCCCTGGAGCTTGGCGCGGATGATGCCTTCGGTGTCGACGAAGTAGGTCTCCGGGATGCCGTACACCCCGAGCTCCACTGTGCCCCGCGACTCGGGGTCGAGTACGTAGCTGTAGTTCTCCCCACGACCAAAGTCGTCGAGGAACCCGATCGCGGAGTCCGCGTTGTCCTGATAGACGATTCCGACGAAGTGGACTCCTCTTTCTGCGTATACCTCAGCGGCTGCAGTTAGCACAGGGTGCTCGGCGCGGCACGGGAAGCACCACGAGGCCCAGAAGTTGACGACGATCACCTCGCCCCGCAAGTCGGCGAAGTCGAGGGTGCCTTCCTCCTCGAGGTAGTCGAGAGAAAGGGCGGGGAATGGCTGGCCGATGAGCGGCGACTCTACGAGACGTGGGTCCACGCCGAACCGGTCGTTGAACACCCACGCCATGATCCCCACTGCAAGCACGACCACCACGAGGGCGATGACCCGCCAGCGCGGCGACCTGCGACCCCCCGACGGCGGTGCCTCGTCAGCGGTCGCTTCGGTTGCTTCGGTTGCTTCCGTCACGGTGTCTCTCCTCGAGCCTCGTCAAGGGCGTCCACGATCTGCGTGATCACGCTCTCGCTGAGATTGGGGAGCTCGAAGGCATCCTCGAGTTGTGGGATGGCGGTCTCGGCGTCGCCCAACCCGTAGAAGGTGATGAACCCGCGGTAGAGAATCGCTTCGTTGTTGACCGGGTCGAGCTGCAGGCTGGTCTCCACATAATCGGCGGCTTCCCCGGGAAGGCCCGTTCGGTACGCCATCCAACCGACCCGAGCGAGCGCTTGGGACTGGTCGATCGCATCCTCCGCGTTCTCGGCGATGTAGAGGTAGTGGTCGAGCGCCGAGCCGTAGTCCTCCGCAGAGAAGTAGCGGTCGGCGAGGGCCATCCGCATACCGGTGACATCCGGGCTGCCCGCCACGATCGCCTCAAGTTGCTCGTTGCTGACGGCAGCTGGGTCGACGGTCAGGGCGCCAGGAGACTCGTCCGAGGCGGTGATGTCGTCGTCGCCGCCTTGCGCTGCGATGAAGATCACCACGGAGAGCACGGCCACAATCGCTATGGACGCCATGACGACCGAGCGCACCGATCGCGTCGCTTGTGACGGATCGTCGTCTGTCGGCGTCGGGGCCTCGGGTACGTCATCGGAATCGTCCGGCAGATCGGCCAGGGTCGCATCTAGCGACTCGAGCTCGGCGCGGTACGCCGCACGGAGCCGTGCCGCCGTCTCGCCGTCGACCTCGCCGACTTCCTCCTGCTCGTCGATCTCGTCGAGGTCGCGCGCCACCAAATCGCGCCGTTCGAGAACGCGTTTCCTCTCACTGGTCACGTCGGCTCGGGCTCCCGTGACAGTTCAATGGACCCGCGCCGCCTCGACCAGATCATCCATAACCCCCCGATGACGGCAAACGCCGGCAGCAACCAGACCAGGAGCGTTCTCCCGGAAAATGGTGGATCGAGGTAGATCCCGTCGCCGAAGCGTGTCTGGAAGTAGTCGACGATCTGGCCGTCGCTCTCACCGGCTGCGACCTTCTCCTCCAGAACCTCGACCATCGCCTGGGCCGTCGGGGACGGCGAGTCGATGATGGCCTCGCCCTGACACACCGGGCACTTGATGGCACCGCCCAGCCTGGCGACTCGATCCTCCGGGGTGGGGTCTCCTCTGACGAAACCGACGACCACTACAACAGCCAGGACAGCCGTGATCGCCCAGATTCCGATCCGCCGAACATCAGGATTCACCGCTGGCCCCCTGGCCAACGGGGACCGGGTCCCGCAGCGGCTTGGGCTTCCGAACCAGGCGGGACCACAGCACAGCCGCACCAGCCAGCAATCCACCGACCCAGATGAGCCAGATGAAGGGGAACCACCACACTCCCAGCGTGACCCGCTCAGGGTCGATGGCCTGGAGCGATAGATACAGGTCTCCGGTGAAGGACTCGTCGACGGCTGGCGTGGCGATGGACTGCTGGGACGACCCGTACCGATTGAGCCGGGGCTCCTCGGTGGAGATGACACGCCCGTTCTGGCTGATCTCGATCACGGCGCCGATGGAGAACCGGTGCGGCTCCTGACGGGTGAAACTCTCGACGTAGGTGAGGTCGTACCCCGCGACGCTGGCGGTCTCTCCCGGAGTGAGCGTCACCTCTGCCTCCACACTGAGGTTGGCCGAAACGGCGATTCCGAGGGCGAGCAGAGCAACACCGAAGTGCGAGATCTGACCACCCCAGTAGCCGGTGTCGTTCCGCATCACCCGCAACGCAGCAGAGGGAACCGACTTCTCCCACTTGGGAGCTGCCTTCTTCGCTGCCGTCCACAGGTTGCGAGCGATGGCGGCCATAACGAAGAAGGCCAGGAGAGTCCCGATGAGCAGAAAACGGTTCCGATTGCCGAAGAGGACCACGACGGCTGTCGCCGCAACCGCAAACTGGATCGGACCGCGGATGCGCTCCCATACGACCGCTCCCCTGGTGGCCCTGTAGGGCGTGATGGGGCCGATCCCCATGGCCAGGAGGAGGGCGAACGACAGCGGGATCGCCATCCGGTCGAAGAACGGCCTGCCCACGCCGACCTGGTCTCCAGTGAAGGCCTCGGTGAACATCGGGTAGAGGGTGCCGACTGTGACAACGACCGCGAACACCGTGAGGAGCAGATTGTTGAAGAGGAACACGCCTTCGCGGCTTGCCATCGAGTCGAGACGAGGTGACGAGGCGACGATGTGGACTCTCGCGAAGAACAGTCCGAACGATCCGACGAGCACCAGCATGAGGAACCACAGCAACACCGGGCCGATCGCCGACTGAGTGAAACTGTGGACCGAGACGATCACCCCGGAACGAGTCAGGAACGTCCCGAGGATCGTCAGCGCGAACGTTGCGATCACCAGCACGAAGTTCCAGGCCTGGAGCATTCCGCGACGTTCCTGGACGACAGAGGAATGCAAGAACGCCGTAGCCGTGAGCCACGGGATGAAGGAGGCGTTCTCGACCGGGTCCCATGCCCAATAGCCGCCCCAGCCCAGAACCTCGTAGGACCACAGACCTCCGAGCACGATTCCGACGGTGAGGAATCCCCAGGCGACCAGAGTCCACACCCGGGTGCGCTTCAGCCAGGTTGAACCACTCATGCCCAGCAGTAGGGCGGACATGGCGAACGAGAACGGGACGGCCATGCCCACGTACCCCAGGTAGAGCATGGGTGGGTGCACCGCCATCAGGATGTGGTTCTGCAGAAGTGGGTTGGGTCCCCGGCCCTCTGCCGCTGCGAGAGCGCCGTTCCACGGGAAGTTGGCGGACTCGAAACACCCGATGGCAGCCGGGTCCACACACACCCGGAACGGGTTGGACACAGTGAGCATCACCCCGAAGAAGAAGATGGCGAGGATCCCGAGGACGAACAACGCGCCGCTGCCGAGGCCGTCGTCGTCGCCTTTCCGAGCTACCTGGCGGTAGACGGTGTAGACGAACCCGGCCAGGACGAGGGCCCACAACAGGATGCTCCCCTCGAGCGCAGCCCAACCCGAGGCGATCTTGAACAGGAATGGCGTAGTAGTGGCGGAGTTGTTGGCTATGTACTCGATCGAGAAGTCGTCGACGAGGAGGGCGACTTCGAGCGCTCCCATCGCCACCAGGGCACCACCGACCAGACCCAGCACGGGTGCCCGCAGCGACCGCACGGCTGAGGGCCCTGGGCTGCGCATCGCGAAGTAGCCACGGATGGCGAGCCAGACCGCCGACCCCGTCGCAACAAGGACTGCCAGGAACCCGACCGTTGCGAGCATCGGGCGCTACTCCTCTGCTCCGGTCGGCGGGACGTAGGGTTCGTCGCCGTCGGTGGAGCGGTACTCCTCGTCGTGCTTGATGAGCAGAGTGTCTGCCTCGAACGCGTCGCCGGCCCAGGCGCCTTCCACGACTACTCCGATGTTGTCCCGGAACAGCTGCGGGGGCGCCCCGCTGTGCTCGACGTGGATCGAGACGCCGTCGTCGACGAGGACGAAGTCGACGCCCTCGACGGAATCAGCAACCGACCCTTCTTCGACGAAGCCGCCGAGTCGGAATCGCTCACCGTCGGGGTACTCGGCCCGCTGCTCGACGGCCTCTCCCGGAGTCAGGTAGTAGACAAGGTTGTCGTTGAGACCACCGAAAACCATGTAGCCAAGGGCAAGGACGACTATCCCGATCGCAGGGATGAGGAACGACTTGTGCGGCATCGATCAGCCCTCCAGGCGGCGCCGTAGACGCCGAGCTTTGGCAACGAGATACATACCGTAGGAGGCCATGAAGCCGTACACGGTGACGTAGGCGAACACCACCCAACCCTCATCCATCGGCTTCCGCTCCTCTCAGCTTCGGCTCGGAGATCCCGAGGCCGGCGAGCTCGAGGTCGGCGATCGCTTCTTCCTCTTCGAGCTTGTCCTCGATTGTCGCAAGATGGGCGCGGTAGCTGACAAAGGCCGCATACACGAGCGTGAAAGCAGCCAGATTGATGAGCAGCGGCCCGATGAACCCTTCGTCAACGGACGAGTCGGGTCCGGTGAAGGTGAGACCCTGATGAAGCGTCCGCACGAGGGTCACTGAGAGGTAGACGAGGGGGACCTGCACGAAAGCAACGATGCCGAGGATCGCTGAACGTCTGGCACGGACCTGGGGGTCGGGAATGCTC
>JABDMN010000364.1 GCA_013001485.1 Acidimicrobiia bacterium | reverse complement strand
GTCTATGGGGGTGCCGATCACGACGGTGTCGGCGCCGGAAGCTTCAATGGTCTCTTTCAGCTCGGCCTGCTGCGCGTCGCCGTAGCCCATCGCCGGGAGAACCGGCCCGATGTGGGTGTACTTCTTGTACACCTCTGCGATCGAGCCGACTGCAAATGGTCGGGGATCGATCAGCTCGGCCGCACCGAGATCGCGAGCCGCGACCGTGCCGGCACCGTAGGCCATCTCGCCGTGCGTCAGCGTCAGGCCGTCTTCGATCACGAGCACCCGCCGGCCTGTAACGGACGCCGGGTCCTCGACGGTCACCGTCGAGTCCGCCTCGATCACCAGGGCGTCCGGGTTGTGCAGTTCGATGTTGCGCCGCACAGTCTCGATGCCGTCGGGCGGCGCCGTACCCATCTTGTTGATGACCAGCACGTCGGCCCGACGGAAGTTCACCTCGCCCGGCCAGTACGTCACTTCATGCCCGGCGCGATGCGGATCGAGCACGCAGATGTGAACGGTTGGCCGATAGAAGGGAAGGTCGTTGTTGCCCCCGTCCCAGACGATCACGTCGGCTTCGGCCTCGGCTGCCCGGAGGATCGCCTCGTAGTCGACGCCGGCGAAGATCACTGCACCGTCACGGATGTAGGGCTCGTATTCCTCGCGCTCTTCGATCGTCACATCGGCAGCGTCGAGATCGGCGTACGAGCCGAAACGCTGCAGCCGCTGAGCGACGAGGTCGCCGTAGGGCATCGGATGTCGGACCGCTGCGACCTTCATCCCGCTGTCGGCGAGGATTCGGCGCAGTTTGCGGCTCGTCTGACTCTTTCCGGCACCCGTACGGGGCGCTGTCACCGCGATCACCGGTCGGACTGACTCCAGCAACGCCGCGTCTCCCAGCATCTCGAACGACGCTCCCGCTGCCACCGAACGTGCAGCCAGATGCATCACGTACTCGTGGGACACGTCCGAGTATGAGAACACCACCCGGTCGACGCCCTGATCGATGAGCGACTCGAGTTCGTCCTCGGGCACGATCGGTATCCCGTCGGGGTATCGCTCCCCTGCCAGTTCAGGCGGGTACCGGCGTCCGGCGATGTCGGGGATCTGAGTCGCTGTGAAGGCGACGACCTCCACCCCAGGGTCTTCGCGGAAGACGACATTGAAGTTGTGGAAGTCTCTGCCTGCCGCTCCCAAGATGACAAGTCGCTGCATAACCGGAAGCTAGGCGGTTGCGTGGAGGTCGTGCAGGTGGAACGACAGGATCTGCAGCTCCGTCGACAGATCGACACGACGCACGTGGACGTCGTCGGGACGTTTGAGAACGGTCGGGGCGAAGTTCAGGATCGACCTGACACCGGCCTTCACAGCCCGGTCGGCGACCTCCTGAGCGGCATCGGCCGGCGTGGCGATCACCACGATTCCAACCTCGAGCGTGTCGACGACGGGTTCGAGCTCGGCGAGGTCCTGAACGGTGATCCCGTGGATGTCCTGCCCGACCTTCGCGCGGTCGATGTCGAGGATGGCGACCACCTTGAACCCTGACCCGCCAAATCCCGGGTAGTTGGCGAGCGCAGAACCGAGGTTCCCGGCACCGACGATGGCAATGGCGCACTCGGCCTGGAGCCCAAGAGCGACTGCGATCTGGCTGCGGAGTTCGGCGATGTCGTAGCCCACGCCACGCACCCCGTGGCTGCCCGTGTACGACAGATCCTTGCGCACCTGTGCCGACTTCACGCCGGCCAGATCAGCAAGCTGATCGGACGACACGGTGACCTGGGTGGCGGACACGATCCCGAGCGCCCTCAGGTAGAGGGGAAGGCGCCCAACGGTGGCTTCGGGGAGACTCGATTTCACGACCGGGAGGATACCGGTGATGCAGCAGCCACTATTTCCCAGTCAGAAAGAACCGTGCTGCTGCCTTGAAAGGGGAACCGCCGTCTGCCTGCTCCCACACGACGGAGCGGTCCAACTTCAGCACAACCGGGATCCGCTCGAGCCACTCCGTGTCTTCGGTTGCGTCGACGACATCGAAACGTCCCAGGAGGCGTAGCGGGCCCAACGAGCGCCAGGCGTGCTCGCACAATCCGCACCCGGGGCCGGTCACAAATCGCAGACGCCGTGCCACTACGGTGCTGGCCTCATGCGACCGGCCACTTCTGTCATCTTGATCGGGCTACTCGCCGTCATCTTGCTGGCCTTTGTGCTTCAGTCGCTCGTGCTCAATTGATGTCGAGGGGCGTCGCGCCTGCCTCACCCACCGGTTTGAGCGTCACTGCGATTCCGTTCTCGAGCGGGTAATCGTCGAGAGCCGACCCGCCGCGCACCGCCACTGCGATCTGACCGTATGAGTCGACATGGACCATCCCCTCGCCCTCCAGGACGTCGCCGTAGGTGCCCGCCCACGTGATTGGGTACTCCATCGCTCCGATGCGCAGCACCACGGCGCTACCAGGCGCCAACCCGACCATGGCGAGATCGGCAGGGGTGATGTTGGTCTGGGCGTTCCCATACCCGTCCACCCACAACACTTCGCCCACAGCTCCCCCATCGCGATGCTCCACGAGCGGGATCATCATCGGCGTGATCGCGTCCGCAGCGAGAGGGGGCCCCAGTTGCTCGATCGACGCCTGACCCGCGGCAAGGACCGCCGCCGCCGGAGCGAAGACATCTCGGCCGGCGAACGTGTTTCCCTCTGCAGGAAGTCGCAACTCGGGGTTCTCGATGGAGACGATGAGGTCGGCGCCGCCCACCATGGCCACGGCCGGAGCGAGCAGCCCGTTGTCGGGTCCCACGAAGAGTCCGGCCGCAGTCCGGGCACATATCGCCCGACGGTCGGTTCCCACACCGGGGTCGACAACGGCCAGAACGATGCCTTGAGGCATGTACTGCACGGCTCGCAACAGTGCCAGGGCCCCAGCGCGAACATCACCCGCAGGCACTCCGTGGGTGATGTCGATGACTCGCACCTCGGGCTCGATCCTGGCGATGACGCCATGGACCACCCCAACGAACTCGTCGGTGTGCCCAAAGTCGGAGATGAACGAAACAGGGAGCACGGCTACACGCCAAACATCAGCTGGCGGAGGCGGACCCGGCTGGTCTTGAAGGTCTCGAGATCGATGCGCATCGAACCCAGCCGTAGGCCACGCATCTCCTCACCCACAGACGTCACGACTCGCAGGGAATCATCCTCGGACGCGTCAAGTGCACCGAGACCGAGGCAACGGGCATTCGGGTCCTGAACGCCGACGAGCATGCCGTGGAGGCGGCTCACCGGGAAGCCCTCGGGAAGTGTGGGGGCAAACACCGTCGGAGCCACCCGCCACTTCTCCACCGGCGACGCGAACTCGTCCTGGAACGCCTTCACCAGCTCGGCCTGACGGTCGAGCGGTGAGGAGACTGGAATCGACGGATCAGTGTCGATGATCTCGATGCGAACGGAGAGGAATCGCGACAGCATCCCCTCGAGAGGATCCAGCTCGCCACCGCGGTGAATGGCGACCACGGCCGTCGGTTGCACGAGTTCGACGAGGTGGTACTTGAGCGTCTGGCCGACTACTCCGGTGACTTCGCTCGTTGTGTCGATGATGACCAGGTCTGCGCGGCGACGTGCCGACTCAACGGCCGTGGCCACGGCTACAACGTGGTTCACGATCACTCCCTGAGGCGACGTCGAGCCCACGAAACGGAGCCCGTCTGCCTCGTGGAGCATGTCGAGGTCGGTGCGGGAAGACACGAGTTTGATGCCAACGCAGGTCGGGGGCCCCACAGTCGGCCTGGCCAGGTCAGCGTCGACAAAGGCGATGCTCCGACCTGCCGCTACTCCTTCAGCGAGGAGTTTCCTGGCGAAGGTGGTCTTGCCTGTGTCGGACGACCCGAGGAGCATGACGACGCCTTTGAGCCCGAGGAGCCGGTGGCGGAGGGCTGTCGAGGTGTCGTCGGTGAATGGCTCCATGCCCGCCGAGATTACCCATCATCTGGAGAAGACCGATCGGGGCTCATGACGGCGAGTCCCGCCTCCACGCCTCGCACGGTGAGGATCCGCCTCCCGGGCTGGATGGCGGGCCGAGGATCGCTCACGTCATGCCCCACGCTTCGCCATCGCAACGCCAACGTCTCCAGTGATTCCTCGGCGACGAGGGCAACGCCATACAGCGAAGTCTGACGTACCGGCGAGGTGATCGCCTCGACGACCGGACCGGCTCTGAAGAACACAGCCGGGCGACCCTGCACCTCCATTCTCAGGCGAGGCGCGAGCCCGATGGACGCCATCACGTCCACGGTGTCATCGACCGACTCGATCAACACAACAACATGGTCGACCGCCCAACCGTCGACCGTCGTCGCTTCCGGAGGATCGATCAAGGCGACGGGGAGATCAGGCGCCACTGGTTCCCAAGCCCAGCCGACGGGACCATTGGTGAGCGCCACCCCGTCCAACAACGGAGCCGCAGGGAAGCCGAAAGACTCCCAATCGATAGGCAGCGACAACGCGGCGAGACGAGACATGCAAGCCATTGTCGCGCGGCAAAGGCCCAAGGAACTCCATCGGTCCTCCCCGCACTTCCCCGAACGAGGCGGGCCGATTCGGCACCTTGGGCCTTGCCGATCGCAAGCTACGAAGCCGGCAGACACGGGTCAAGACCCTTGACGTGCGTTGCTGCCGCCGCACCTTGAGCCGTTTCCACCTACTTGATGGTGTTGTAGACGAGGCGGCGCCGATTCCTGGGCCGAGCGGCCTACCCGAGCCAACACCTGTCCACATATCCACAGCAATCCACAGGGTTTTGCACACAGGGAGGTGTCGACAAGTTTCTCCAGCCGTTTTTTTCGCGTGTCATCGGGACCACACCATCCCGACGGAGCTCACCGGTCCCTACCGCTCGCTACCAACATCCCCTCAGGAGTCGTCACCGGCTTCGGAAATCCCGGCATAGAGCTCGAGAAGCCGATCTGCGGTCGCGGGCCACGAGAAGCGCTGCGACCACCCGACCGCACCCTTCGCCAGCAACGCGCGACGGTCCTCGTCGGCGAGGAGATGTCCGATGTCGCGAGCCCACGTTGCCGGATCCCAGCCCGAGACCAGGATGCCGCTTTCCCCGTCGGCAACGACATGGGGCAGCCCACCGACATCGGCGGCTACAACCGGGAGCCCGCAGGCCTGCGCCTCGGCGGCAACGAGTCCGAACGACTCGCTGCGAGACGGAAGGACGAGAAGGTCGGCGGCTCGGTAGAAGTCGGCAAGTTGCTCGTGCGGCTGCGG
>JABDMN010000319.1 GCA_013001485.1 Acidimicrobiia bacterium | reverse complement strand
CCCACCAGGTGCTCCAAGCTATACGCCTCGACCTGGTCCGGTTTCGACGATCCGCCAAACCCCCGCAGATCCGGAGCGACGGCCCGGTAACCGGCGTCTACGAGAGGTCCGACGACGTGTCGCCACGAATATGCCAGCTCGGGAAAGCCATGCAGAAGAACGATCGCCGGACCTGATCCCTCATCCAGCACGTTCAGCTCGACGCCACCGACGGTCACCAGGTCCATGGATGTCATGGCCGTCGAGCATACGGACAATCCGCAGGCCCATATGGATCGGGAGTCGAATAGTGTTCTCGGCCGGAGCATCTCTGCTCACTGGGGGACACACCTCGTTTCGAAGGGACCAACGAAATGACTCAGAACGGCACGGCTGCTCGCACCGACGGCGCCACCAAGATCTACGGCAAGGGTGACGCGACTGTCACGGCCCTGAACGACGTGACGGTGGCGTTTGGCCGGGGCCAGTTCACCGCCATCATGGGGCCGTCCGGGTCCGGCAAGTCGACGCTCCTTCATTGTCTGGCTGGTCTCGACGTTTTGAGCTCCGGCCAGACCTTCATTGGTGACACCGAGCTCGGGTCCCTCACTGAGAAGAATCTGACTCTGCTGCGGAGGGAGAAGGTCGGCTTCATCTTCCAGGCGTTCAATCTGATCCCAACGTTGAACGCATCCGAGAACATCGGCCTACCGCTCGCCATCGCTGGTGAGTCTCCCGATGCTGCTTGGCGCGATCAGGTGATCGACACCATCGGAATACGCGACCGCCTCAGCCACAAACCGTCCGAACTATCCGGTGGTCAGCAGCAGCGAGTCGCAGCCGCCCGAGCTCTCGTCAGCCGTCCCGAGATCATCTTTGCGGACGAGCCGAGCGGAAACCTCGACTCAACGTCAGGCAGTGAACTGCTGGGCTTCATGCGCGCCGCCGTCGACGACTTCGGCCAAACGATCGTGATGGTGACTCATGATGCCCACGCAGCCGCCTACGCGGACCGGGTGGTGTTCCTCCAGGACGGTCGCGTCGTTCACGAGATGATGGATCCGACGTCGGACGCCATCCTCGACCACCTCAAGTCGCTGGAGGGCTGATGCTGCGCGCCGCCTTCAAATCCGTCTTTGCCCACAAGCTTCGGCTCTTCCTCACGGCGCTGGCGATCATCATCGGGGTCGGGTTCGTCTCCGGTACCTTCGTCTTCACCGATTCGATCAACAGGACGTTCGACAACCTGTTCGAAGACGCCTTCGCCGGTATCGATGTCGTGGTTGCCTCCGAGACTGAAGTCGATGCCGGGTTCACCGGCCCCCCACCGTTCGATGAGGGCATCCTGGCCGAGGTGCAAGCGGTAACCGGCGTGTTGGCCGCAGAAGGCTCGGTCACCGGAATCGCCACCATCGTTGACCTGAACGGCGATCCGATCCGACCAACTGGTCCACCGACGCTCGGCCTGTCGTATGGCACCGAGCCCGAGCTGCAGGGCAACATCGAGCTCCGCGACGGCGGATACCCCACCGCACCGGGTCAGGTGACAATCGACGCTGCCACAGCGGAGGCCAACGACCTGGCCGTCGGAGACGTTGTGCAGATCCTCCTGCCGATCCCAACCGAAGAGTTCGAGATCGTGGGCATCGTCGGGTTTGGCGAGTCGGACAACCTCGCCGGAGCCACGATCGCTGCGTTCGATCTCGCCGAAGCCCAGCGTGTCCTCGACGTTCCAGGCCAGTTCCACCAGATCTCGATCAAGGCTGACGACGGAGTCTCTCCCGAGCTGCTGCGCGACAGCGTTGCACGAGCCATCGGACCGGACTTCGAGGTCGTCACTGCTGCTGACGAAGCTGCCGAGCAATCCGAAGCGCTGGGCGAGGCCCTCGGCTTTCTCGGAACCGTGCTGCTGGTGTTCGCCGCCATCTCGGTCTTCGTCGGGGCGTTCATCATCTACAACACGTTCTCGATCATCGTCGCCCAACGGGTGCGCGAGATGGGGCTGATGCGGGCCATCGGAGCTACGAGTCGCCAGGTCGTCACGATGGTGATGATCGAGGGCGCCGTGGTGGCCGTGGTGGCGTCGGCAATCGGACTGCTGTTCGGACTGCTGATCTCGAATCTGCTGTACGCCCTTCTCGAGGCAGGCGGGTTCTCGATACCCTCCAGCCCGCCACAACTCGGCACAGACGCCGTCGTCGCCGGCCTGTCGGTGGGAATCATCATCACGCTGGTCTCGGCCATCGTTCCCGCGATCCGCGCCTCGCGAATCCCGCCGATCGCCGCCCTTCAGGAGGTGACGTTCACCGCCCACAGACCCATGTGGCAACGCACGGCAGTTGGGACCGTGATCGGCGTGCTCGGATTGGCTCTGATCCTGATCGGCTTGTTCACCGACATCGAATTCGGACCGGCGAGCTCACTGGTTCTTGTCGGTGTGGGCGCCCTGGTGGTGTTCGTCGGCGTGTCGATCGCCTCGGTCGCGTTCATCAAGCCGCTCACGCGCTTTCTGTCATGGCCGATCCGTCGGTGGTCGAAGCTCACTGGCCACCTGGCTCAGGAGAACGCCATCCGTAGACCGCGTCGTGCCGCCTCGACAGCTTCGGCGCTGATGATCGGGCTGGCGCTCGTCGGGTTCTTCTACGTGCTGGGCGAATCGATCAAGCAGACGACTTCATCGGCGATCGAGAGTGGCTTCCGCGCCGACTACATCGTCACCGCCGGCGGCGGGTTCATCCCCTCCATCGAGCCGGGCTTCGCAGATCGCCTCGGCGAGGATTCACAGGTCGAGGCAGTGGCGTCGTTCCGGATCAACTTCTGGGACAACGATGGTGTAGAGGACCTCCTCATCGGGCTCGACGCCGAAACGGTCGAGGCGACCGTCGATCTCGGCGTTCTCGAGGGTCGGGTTCTCGACCTCATCGACGGCGGGGTCTTCGTGTTCGATCAGGTGATGGACGACAACGGTTGGCAGGTCGGTGACTCAATCCCGATGGGATTCGTGGCAACCGGCGTACAGCAGGTCGAGATCATCGGAGTCTTCTCCGATACGGGGATCGTCAATTCGTCGTACCTGCTTGGAATGCAGACCTTCGAGGCGAACTTCACCGACAAGCTCGAATCTGTGATCGCCATCAAACTCGTCGATGGGGTGACACCAGAGGCCGGGAGAACGCTCATCGAGACAGAGGCGGCCACGGTCCCGGGAGTCGAGATCCAGGACGGCATCGAGTACCGCGAGGCCCAGGAGGCGCAGGTCGACGGGATCCTGTCACTGTTCCAGGGTCTGTTGTTCCTCGCCGTCGTGATCGCCCTGCTGGGCATCGTCAACACCCTGTTGCTGTCGATCTTCGAGCGCACCCGAGAGATCGGGTTGCTCCGGGCGGTCGGGATGTCGCGACGGCAGGTCCGCCGCATGGTGCTGTGGGAGTCGATCATCGTTGCCGTCATCGGTGGCGTCTTCGGGATCGTCATCGGCACGTTCTTCGGCATCGTGGTGGTCACGGCGCTGGGTGACGTCGGCATCGACACGCTCGGGATACCTG
>JABDMN010000288.1 GCA_013001485.1 Acidimicrobiia bacterium | reverse complement strand
ACCACCATCGGCACAACCACGACGATCGACGGAGATCTGGTCCTGGTATCCGACTCCAAGGGGTTCTCGTTCAGCTACCCCACCGATTGGGTGATGGAGGAGACGTTTGGCGACTACGTGATCACCGCTCCAAGCGGCGGGGCCAGCTCCACCGAGTTCCAGATCCTGCTCGAGGACTCCGATGACTCCCCTGTCGAAGCAGGAGAGGCATATGCGGAGTTCGCGGCCGCCTTCCTCACCAACTTCGAGCTGATTTCCCAGGGCGAAGCCACCGTCGGAGGTCTTCCGGGCTACGTGATCGAGTACACCGCGGCCTTTGGCACCGGCGGTACCGATCGCTACCTCGAGGGGTACGTGTCGGCCAACGGCTTCCTCTTCAACGTGGTGTACGTCGGCCCCCTCACCGACTACGACACGTGGCTCACCGACGGACTGGTGATCTGGAACTCCTTCGACTTCGGGGGATGAAGCCTTCAGGCTGACCGAACGATCGGCCCGTCTTGGAACCAGGACTCGGGCCGAACCGCAAACGCCCGGTACACGTCGGACGGCACCGAGATGTCGGCGACGTACAACTCGCCCACCTGCCTCCTGCCGATGCCCAGACCGGTCTTGGGCATCGCCAGAGTCAGAGTTGCTGTGGCCGATACGCAGGGCTGTCCCACTCGTCCGGTCGTGACATCGAGCCCCGAAGGAGTATCCAGGGAGAGAACGGGCACCCGCGACTCATTGATCATCTCGATGGCTCGGGCTGCATCGGCACGGGGGTCTCCCAAGAGGGAGTAGCCAATGATGGCGTCGATCACGAGGTCAACGGAGGGGACGGCATCACCTACTTCTCCGACCGGAACGCCCATCCGATCGAGCGTCGACCGCTGTTTGGCGGGTACCTCCCCAAGATCGGGCCTGACCAGATGCACGGCCACCGCGACACCGCGGTTATGGAGGTGCCGGGCGGCTGCCATCCCCCCGCCTCCGTTCCCGCCCGGACCCGAGTAGACGGCGACCGATGTCGGGCTGAATCGCTCGATCGCCAGGTCTGCGAGGTTGCGGCCGGCGTTCTCCATCATCTGCAGGAGCGAAATGCCGAGGTCCTCGATCATCACACGGTCGACCTCGACCATGTCGCTGCGGGTGATGGCAGGGAACGATCGGGTGGGGAACTCGCTCACGACTTCCGCTTCCTCTCCACCCACCGCAGAAACTTCTCGAGCGGCCAGGTATTGGCAACAGACGCCTTGTCGACCCATCCCCGCCGCGACTGATGCACCGCCCACGTCACATTGCGGAAGTCTGAAACGGCGTGGGCATCGGTGTCGAGAACGAACGAGATGTCACGACCCCGCGCTCGTCGCAGCACGTCTGCGGCCGCATCGAGCCGGGCGAGATGTCCGTTCACTTCGATGGCGCAGCCGGTGCGTTCCGCGGCATCGAGCACCGCTTCGACATCGAACTCGATGCCGGGGCGTCGTCCGATCATCCGTCCCGAGAGGTGCCCGATGGCGTTCACTCCCGGGTTCTCCATCGCTGCGATGAGTCGCCGTGTCTGGGTGTCTGCGTCGAGGTCGAAGTGGGAATGGACCGAAGCGACGCCCCAGTCGAAGCCCTCGAGGAAGTCGGCGGCCCAGTCGACCTCGCCATCTGGAGTGATGTTCAGCTCGGCGCCGTGGAGAATCGTCATGTCCGGGTAGCGGAACCGCATCCCGTCGATGACGTCGCGTTGGCGCAGCATCTCGTCTCTCGAGAGGCCGTTTATTGCGAGACCCTCGGCGTGGTCGGTGATCGCCACGTACGTCAAGCCCCGGGCGGCGGCGCCGTCGAGCATTGCCTCGAGGGTGGCTCGTCCGTCGCCGGACCAGTCCGAATGCACGTGCAAGTCGCCGCGGATGTGGCTCTCTTCGACCAGTCGAGGCAGCTCACCAGCCTCAGCGGCGGCCACCTCCCCGATCCCCTCTCGCAACTCGGGTGCGATGTGAGGCAGGTCGAGGGCCGCATAGATCGCCTTTTCGGTTCGAGACGAGATCACGTCCTCTGTCTCGACGTCGGTGAGTCCGTACTCGTTGAGCGTCCACCCCCGAGCGATGGCTCGCTGGCGCAGGTCGATGTTGTGCTGCTTGGACCCAGTGAAGTACAACACCGCCGCCCCGAAGGATGCCGGTGGAACGACACGCAGATCGACCTGGAGTCCACCCGACACCAGCACGACGGACTTGGTCTCGCCCTGCGCGACCACCTCGGTGACGATGGGTAGCTCGACGAAGGCCGCTGACACCTTGCCCGGCTTTGTCGATGCGACAAGCACGTCGATGTCGCCGATGGTCTCGCGGAAACGCCGGAGCGAGCCGCAGTATTCGATGTGCTTCACGCCGTCGATGCCGGCAAGCCCAGCAACGATCTCCTCGGCGATGGGCAGCGCCTCGGCGATGGGAGTCCGCCGGTCTTTGCCGTGCATGCCGAGCCGCTCGATGGAGCGGGCCAGCTTCTCCTCGCTGCGCGCTCCCATACCGGGGAGCGCACGGATCTCCTCCCCGGCAATGGCTGCCTTCAGACCATCGAGATCCTCGACGCCGAGTTGGTCGCGCAACAAGAGGATCGTCTTGGGGCCCAGACCGGGGATGCGGGTCAGCTCGACGAGAGCGGCGGGATAGGTGACCCGGAGCTTCTCCAGCTTCTCCAGAGTGCCGGTGTCGACGATCTCGCGGATCTTGTTGGCCGAGGAGGACCCGATGCCTGGCAGCTTCGCCAGTTCGCCGGCCGTCATGTCGACGACGTCCCTATCCAGCTCGCCAAGCGCCGACAGGGCCTTCTCGTAGGCGCGCACCCGGAACGATTGAGCACTGCCCTCATCGAGCTTGGTGAGCTGGACCAGTTCGGAGAAGAGGCGGATCGCCTCGCGGTTGGTGGACACGGCGCGAATCTACCCACGGTGGCGGCTTCAGAGGCCCCAGCGAGCATCCGATAACCCATCCATGGAACACCCGCTTCCGGGGTCGCGCCGCGTCGAGCCGACCACCGTCCTTGCCCCGGAGCCCACTGCGCAGATCGCTGAGGAGACGTCGTCGTGGCGTCCACCCACGCCGGTGAGGCCCGAGCGGGAGACCGGAGTGACCCTCGGCCTCGTCGCCGTCGTCGCAGCCGTCGTCTGGGGAACCGGAGGAGTTCCGTATCTCGCGGCGTCGGCGTGGACATTGAGAGCAGCGATGACCCTCGTCGTGATCGGTTTCGGGTTGCCGGCGCTGTGGCGCCTGAGGACAGGCCCCTATCGACTCCCCGGCCTGCTGGCGGGGGCCCTGCTGATCACAGCGATGGCGTCAGTGGCGGCATCCGGCGACCCAACCCGCGCCTTCTTCGGCCACTTCGGATGGGCCGTCGGATGGCTGGCCCTCGCCGGGCTCGTCTCGGCATGGGCGCTTGGTACATCCCTCACCTCTCGATGGGTGCGCCGCGTCGAGTTGGCCGTACTCATCACGGCCGGCGTCAATGCCGCCATCGCCATACTCCAGACTGCCTTCCGCCCAGCCGTCCCTGCGCTCGAAGTCGTGTCCGACCGGGCAGCTGCCCTCACCGGGAACCCGGTCATCCTCGGAGGCCTCCTTGCCGCCGCGGCCGGCGTCGCCGTCTCTCGCCAGCGGCCCCGCACCGCCGCCATCTTGTCCGGGTTCCTCGCCTTTGCCGCCATGACCACAGCAAGCCGGGCTGCAGTCCTCGGGCTCATCGCTGTCGCCGTGTATGCGGTGTGGCACCACCGGTGGATCAAGGGGATCGCGGTTGCGATGACCCTGGTGATTTCCGTCGCGGCCGGGGCCCTTTTCACCGACGCGATGAGTCGCGACGTCGAATCTGTGGCCCGGCTCGGATCGGACAGCGGCGTCGCAGTCAGGCTCGACCTCTGGACGACTGCGGCCACCGCGGCTCAGGACAAGCCCATCGTCGGCTGGGGGCCAGGACTGTTCCGAGACGCAGTGACACCGATCCGTGCTCTGGAAGACGTGACCGCCCAAGCGTCTGGCGCCCAGTGGGTCGATG
>JABDMN010000277.1 GCA_013001485.1 Acidimicrobiia bacterium | reverse complement strand
CTGACGGTGCATAGGCCTCGGGGCTGAAGACCGACGGCGAGAACACACTCGGACTAAACACCGACGGGGAGAACACCGAGGGCGCAAACTCGGCACTTAGCCGATTCAGGTCCTCCAGCGGATTGGCCAGATCGGTGTAGGCCTGGCGAATGTCCTTGAAGACAGCGAGGTCATAGTCGGCGGGCAGGCCGGATAGCGTCACCGTGGCGACGGCGCCCGGCGTCACACTGAAACTGTACCAACGTGTTTGCCCCGCCTGATCGATATAGCCATCACCGATGCCGGCGTTACCCGTCAGCTCGATCGGGAGGGCTCTCGTCCAACTGTCGTTGTCGGGGCCGATGACGATGCACGGCGACTCCGGTCCGATGCCGAAGCTGGCGGTGACAAATCCGGTCTCCGGCGGAGCTTGGCTCTCCAGAGCGAGGGCAAAGAACAGTTCTCCGTCCTCGTCACCGGGAAGCTCAAACGTTCCCAGCTCCGCTGTGTCGGCTCCGAGAGCGCCATCGACGCACGAACTCGAATGGTTGACCTGCAGGGTGCCGGGCGTGTCGATGCTGGTGAGCAGGGTCCCGACTATTCCGGTCAGGTCGCCCTCGAGGGGAACCGCCTGAACCAGAGCAACGGTGCCGCTGGGCGGATCGGTGACTTCAAACGTGCCGATGCCACTCGCCTCAAATGTGCCAACAACACCGCTCACCTCGACTGCTGCCGGGGGCAATCCCTCGTTGATGGCGCGGTAGCTCTCATCGACCGCGACATCGAACTCGAGGATCAGGCCGTCCGTTGCATCGATGAGGAACCCGCCCTCCGGTGCCCAGGTCAGACGATCCTCGCTGACTACGGGATCGTCAATGGCAATCGACCCTCCGGCGCCGACGACCGACGAGCCTGGAACGTAGTTGAGGCCGGGCGAGAGGTCGGCGTAGATGAAGTCCAGTTCCTGGCCGTCACCGGCAGGCTGGAAGTCGGCGGCGATGGTGACTGTCGTTCCGGCGACCACCGACGGAGCTTCCGGGGTCACAGCAACAGTGAAGGCGTCGGTCCTGGCTATGTCGAGTGTCAGGGTGCCTTCGAGACTCCGATTGTCATCGGGACTTCCATCATCATCGATGTATGAACCGCTCATCCGGAAGCCGAATTGATCCCCCTCATCGACGTCCACAGTGATGCTGCCGGAGTAAGTGAAGGCATCGAAGGGAGGCAAACAGCAGTCCACCGGGCCGTCGTCGACGAGCGCAAAGACCTCTTCCGAGGTCCCGTCGAAGACGAAAGCCTCGAGCCCAACGGTTACCTGGTCTCGACCGTGAGATCCTTCATACGACCAGGCAATGTCTCTGAGGCCGGGAGCGCCGGCAATGGTCTCGAACGTCCATTCCCCGCTGTTGAGGCGTTCATCACCGGATCCGGGCAGGTCGTAGTTGAACTGTGCGATCCCACTGACGCCGTCGCTGAGCACCGTCAGCCGGCCGTCTTCCTCCCCGGTTCCCGACCCAGTCCAGGGTGCATCGAACGCTGCACCAACCGGCGCGGCTATTGCCAGCATCGCAATGGCTGCGAGCGCCAACGTCGCAAGGACAGACAGTCTTGCCCGTGCAAGCGGCCGACGTGAACCAAGCAAGGACGAAATCATGAACCCTCTCCACTCCCCAAAACAGCGTTGGATTCGAAAACTAGCGGACGGATTGACGGAGTGGTGACGGTTTCTGCGGGCCCGCCTACGAGTCCGCAGGCATATTGGCTGCGGTACAGAACGCGGCTACGTGGGCCAAAGCCGCAGCAAAATCCAAGCCCCTGCCGCGTCGGCGGGCACGTGACCGTTCGGACTCGACGGAGCAGCAGTCGGCGGCCCGTCGCTCCAACTCCTCGCTGAGGCTGCCCGCCCTGGGGGTATCGATTTCGTTTCGCATGGTGTCTGCCGCGCCAAGCAGCTCGATCCCCACAATCGGCGCACCGGTGTCCATCGCCAGGATGGCAACATCCTCGAGCAGAAAAGCCGTGGCCCAACGATCGCCGTACGATCGGTACTCCTCAGCGCTCACCGCATAGTGCGCCTTGGCCCCCGTCGTGTCGCCAAGACCGCGAAGCGCGTTCCCGAGGTTGTTGTGACCGACAGCCACCATCCAGCTGTCACCCACTTCCTCGTTGAGACGCATCGCCTCCTCAAACCTGTCCCGAGCCTCCTCAAAACTCTCCTCGAGCACAGCGATCATGCCGAGATTGGTGTTCGACACAGCGATCGCCCACCGGTCGCCAACCTCAATGCGAGTAGCGAGCGCCCGCTCATGGTTGCGTCGAGCCGCCGCGAGGTCTCCCGAATACTCGGCGACTACGCCAAGGTTCGACAGCAGGCTGGCGATACCCGCCCTATCGCCAATCTCCTCCCTGATGGCAAGACTGTCGACGTATCTTCGCCCGGCTTCGTCGAGATCACCGCGCTGTGCTGCGATAGTCCCGGCGAGGTGGAGCACACGCCCGCGTCCGGCCAGGTTGCCCACTTCACCGAAGCGTGCCGCTGCCGAGTTCAGCAATTCGGCAGCCTCGTCATAGCGACCCTGCTTGCGAGCTACTTCGGCCAGGCCAACCTGGCACCATCCCACCGCATCGAGATCGCCGGCGGCCTCAGCAAGATCCAAAGCCTCTCTCTCCACCGCTTCGGCACGATCCCAGTCCCCAACGAGCTCCAACACCTCGCCCAGCTTGAGGAGCACCGAGGATCGCTCGGCCTGCTCGACAACCTCAGCGAGCCGTTCGTAGTATTCGATAGCTGAACTGTTGGCGTAGGAGCGCTGAGCAGCCTCCCCAGCCCGGCGCAGGTACTCGATCTTCTTCTCTTGGTTCTCGCCGTACCAATAGTGATGGGCAATCAGATCGAGGTTGAAGCCAATGGCTTCCCGACGCTGCTCCAGGTAGGCGCCCGCCGCTTCGTGCAACCGGGTTCGCATCTGATACGGGATGCCTTCGTAAGCCACCTCCCTCGTCACCGCGTGGCGGAACAGCCAAGCGTCGTCACCTTGCCGGCTTCTGACGATGAGGTCCGCATCACCGAGCTCCTCGACGTATCCCAGCACCTCCGGTTTGGTGCCTAGGTCGGGGTATACCCCGGGGATCATGGGTTCGTTGAACTCACGGCCAATCACGCTGGCAACCTTCAGCGTTTGCCTCGGTCTCGGGTCGAGGGAATCGACCCGCCGCAGCACGAGAGCCTGCAGGCTCTCCGGTATGTCGACCTGGGTGAGCGCAGCCGGATCGGACGGGTCGATGCCGTGGCGCTTGAGGAAGTTGACCAGCTCCTCGATGTAGAACGGATTCCCGTTGCCTCGCTCGGCGATCATGTCGATCACGGCTCGGACAGCCGAGACCCCGCCACCGAACTGCTGCTCGAGTTTGGCGGCGATAACCGGCTCCACATCGGAAGGGGACAACTCCTCGAGAACCAGCTCCTCATAGGTCGGAAGGTCCAGCAGCCTCCCTCTCACTTTGGGATCGATCTCCGACCGGTAGGCGACAACAACGAGCAGCGGCATCGAAGCGGTATCGCGGACGAGCACCTCGAGGAGATCGAGCGAGGCGGCGTCGATCCAA
>JABDMN010000257.1 GCA_013001485.1 Acidimicrobiia bacterium | reverse complement strand
GACCGGGGCCGTGGGACTCACCTGCGGTGAGGAATCGGATCATGGGCGGGCGATGGTACCCCCCAATTGGCTGGGAGAGGGCCTGCCGTGAAGGCAGGCCCTCTCCCTCGGGGCTCCGCGTCGAGCGGAGATCTGTGTGATCCGTTCACTTGAGGATCTGTTGACCAACCTTGAGTTCGAAGGCCTTGTCGCCGAAGAGGAACACCCCTCGGTCCGACTCCAGGCTGACGACTGAGAAGGATCCGGCGAACGTGTCACCGACACCAACCTCGTAGGTCGTGGTTCCAACGGTCACGACTGCGACAAGGTCGCCATCGACGGTCTTGATCTCGAGCAGAGTGATGGTCTTGCCAGATGGCGTGAAACCACCGCCGGGCTCACCTCCGACGCCGGGGATGCCGACGATCGGTGAATCGGGGGTGATCAGCGGACGGAAGGGATCCCGGGGCTGGGACACCTGGAAGGCCCCCACCACCGTGACGCTCTCTTCCACCTGCAACGGCGAAGCGTCGACCACAGGAGCGCTCTGAACGAACGGTGCCGGAGCGGCAGCAGCTGAACTGAACACTCCACCGCTGACCATCAACCACAAAGCTGTGGCCGCCGTTGCCAGCAGCAACAGGCCTGCCACAAAGGCGCTCAGGGTGCGGGTCAAGTCACGTTTCACGAGCCATCACCTCCGTCGCCTGTGTCTCCGGTATCTCCTGTATCGCCGGTGTCTCCCGTGTCGATCACGGCTGGCACCGTGACCGTCGATCGGGTGAAGAGTCGTGCCGAAAGCGACACCGACAGCGTGCTGGTGTCAGGCCGGTCTCGAGGCTCCTCTGGCGCCTCTTCGCCCTCCTCGCCTTCGGTCTCGGTCGTCGTCTCCTCCTCTTCGGCAACCGTTACCGGAGAAAGGGACAGCGTGTCGACGACGACGAGACGCTCGAGGTCCTCGAGTCCGTAGAGGAAGCCAAGAACCTCGAAGTACTCACCTTCGAAGGTGATCGCGACCGTCACGGTGTACAGGCTCGAACCTTCGACCTGGGCCGGTACAGCGGTCGAGAATGCCGCCACGTCGATTCCGGTGGTGTCGGCGAGGAACGTCAAGTCCTCGATGAAGGCATCGAGTTCTGGATCGGTGGGGATTGAACTCTCCATCTCGCCGAGGGCGAAGATGAAGCTGAGCTCGTTGTCCTGCACAGCCCGGAGCTGCGAGATGGCGACCTGCAGGGTGACCTCCTCGGCCTTGGCCGCGTCGAGCTCGATAGCGGCGTCGTCGATTGCCGTGTTACTCGGCGATATCAAGAGGAACCACCACAGTGCGGTGATGACGATGAACCCGAGGATGATCAGGATGAGAGTGGTCCGACGCATTACGGCACCACCGGGACGCGTTCATCGAGACGGTTCGACAGAGCTGATGTGGTGAGTGATGTGCTCGAGGAGAAGGACACCACGGGCGCTTCTCCGATCTGAATCTGGCTGACCGATGTCACCCATCCCCCGGCCATCGATGGGAATCGATCGTCGTCGATTGAACGCAGCCAGGCCGAGACATCGGGGAAGTCGAAACCGGTGCCGCCCACTGAGATGGTGCCAACGCTCCCGTCCTCTCCAGCTGAGGCTTGGCCGCCGAATGAGTCCAGCCACACCCGCTCCGGCATCATGCGGGCCAGATCGTTGAGCAGGCGGCCCCACGACACGTCCGTCACCAGGGCTTCATTCAGCAACAAGACGTCTGTCAGATACCGGTTCTGGATCTCCACGCTGTCGCCGAGCGAAGCCAGTTCACGCTGGCGGTCCTGCACGATCTCTTGTTGCTGGGCGACCTCGTCTTCCTTCGAGTCGACGCGGCCCTGCCACCAGAACGTGAGCAAGGCGAGGACGGCCATGTAGAGCACGCCAATCATCAAGATGCGGTAGAGCCTGCGCCGACCCGCCGCCTTCGCGAATGCCTCGGGCGGGAGGAGGTTGATCGGCCTCATAGGCCCACGCCCCACAACCCGAGCCCAACTGCCGACGGCAACACCGGCTGAGCGGCCTGCAGCTCCTCGTCGCTCATCTGGACCCGTCCGGTCTCGACGTAGTCGAGGATCTTCGCCGGCGCGATGGGCAAACCAAGGACCCGGCCCATGCGATTGGCCAGGTGTGGCAGTCGAGCAGCGTTGCCGGCGACGATGAGCTTCTCGATCTCGACGTTCTCGGCCTGGCTACGGAAGAAGGACATCGAGCCGCGGAGCTCATCGATCAGTCCATCGGCGATGCGGGTCAAGGCCCGCTGCGCCGACGCCGTATCGTCGATACCGTCCGGCATCTCGTCGGGGGCCACCCCGACGGTCTTCTTCATCTCCTCGGCGGTCTCCTCGTCCACTTCGAGCGTCTCGACGAGCGCCTGGGTGAAGTCGTCGCCACCTCGCGGCAACAACCTCACGAACCGGGCAACGCCTCCCTGGGCGATGACGACCTGAGTCATGGACCTGCCGATGTCGACGACTGCGTTGGTCGGGCTCCCGACCATTGGAGCCACGCTTACGACTGCTCTGACCAGGCCAAACGGCTGCAGATCGATGGCTGTAAGCCCGATCCCGGCTCCATCGGCGATCCTCACCAGGGTGTCGACGACCTCGCGACCAATGGCTACGACGAGGATGGACTGCATAGGTTCGCCCTCGGGAGTGACGAACTCCTCGAGAGGCACGTAGTCGAGTACTGCGTCTTCCACGGCGATCGGAAGCGAATCCTGGACCTGGAACGGCAGAGCTTCTCTCATCTCTGAGTCGTCCATCTGGGGAACATCGACCTGGCGGACGACGATCCGCTGGTTGGCGGTGCCGATCACCACACGTTTCTTGGGGAGCTTGTGACGTTTGAAGAGCGCGGAGACAGCTTCGATCACGGCGTCTTCATCGAAGACCTCACCCGCCTGCACAGCGCCGGTGGGTATGGGCATCTCGCCAAATCGGCGGACGAGGTGCTTGCCCCGGCTGCTGTCTACGACAGCACCACGAACAGCACTTCCGCCTATCTCTAGACCGACCGTTACGGCCATTTCTCCGCTCTCTTGTCTAAGCCCCGTGCCAGCTCTTGTGGCGAATTACACGAATGTGATTCACCCAGCGCGGCCGCGACGGTAACCGCGGTTAGGCGCGATACCAAGCATTTGGGGCCTCAACCAAGCCACCAGTCGATGAGCGGGTCCCCGACGGCGATCGCAAGCCAGGCTCCGATGACGAGGTAGGGCCCGAACGGGATGCGGTCCTTCCTCCCCTTGATTCGCAATGCGAGGAGGACGAGTGAGACCAGCCCTCCGCCAACGAAGGCCAGCAGGGCGGCGACGAGAACGTGGCCCCACCCCCAGAACC
>JABDMN010000245.1 GCA_013001485.1 Acidimicrobiia bacterium | reverse complement strand
CACCACGTTGCGATGCAGCTGTGGGTGTTCCTGGCCCTGGTGGTCGATGCACTCGCCATCGCCGCGCAGGCTCTGGTTGGGAAGTACCGGGGTTCAGACCGCCCCGATGTGGTGGTCGCGATCTCGGCTCGACTCGTTGGCATGGGCCTCTACGCCGGCGTCGGCCTGGGGTTGGTGATGGCAGCGGGATGGTCGGCGTTTCCGCAGTTGTTCAGCGCGGACGCCGCAGTCGTGTCTGCAGTCGGAGGGATCTATGCGTTCGTGGTCCTGATGCAGCCGCTCAACGCTGTGACGTTCGTCTGGGACGGTATTGCGATGGGAGCCCAGGCTTTTCGCTTGCTGGCTGTCACAACAGTCGCTGCGGGAGTCTTCGCCGGTGTCCTGCTCGCTCTGACCCAGGCCGGGGGATGGCCGCTCAGCGCGGTGTGGTGGTCGATTGTGGCGATGATGGTGGTGCGGGCCGGTTCCCTTCTCGTGTGGCACCATCGCTGGGCCGCACGAGTACTCGTCCCCGCGTCTCCGGCACCAGAGATGCCAGGCTGATCGCAAAGAGCATGCCGAGACCGAGGATGGCCACGGTCAGGGGCAATCCGACTCGGTCGATGAGCAGGAAGCCGATCAGCAACCCGGTACCGCTGCCGAGAATCGACACGTTGGTCACCCAATGTGCTGCCGTTGCCCGTACCGGGGTGGGGAACACCTCGGCACGCCAGGCGGCGAGCACGGGAGCGAGCATCGTCGAACCGAGGGTGCCCACGAAGATGGCGAGGGCGATGGGCCACCCGCTGGCGAACCAGTAGAACCCGAGACCGCCGGCGAGTCCGAGGATCATCGACGTGACTGCCGTGGAGCGGCGTCCGGAGACGTCGGCGAGTCGACCACCGATGAGGGTTCCCGCAGTCCCTATCCCGCTGGTGACTGCGAGCAGGAAGATGGCAGCTCCCGCTTGCCACTCGAGGTCGGAGATGAGGCGCTCCAGAGCGAAATCCAGCGTCACGGCAGCGAAGGCATGGACGAAGAACGACACGGCAGCAAGGGGCCAGAACACACGACCCATGCCGCGCCCCATCGCCTCGCGGAAGGACACGCGCAAGCCCTGGGGGTCGAAGGCCCGCGATTCTCGAAGAAAGCGGATCAGCATGGGGAGTGCGAGAAGACCGATGCCCGTCAGGCCAAAGACGATGCGCCAGTTGTCGCCAGAGGAGGCGAAGGGGACGAGCACCAGGCTCAGCCCGACCCCGCTTGCCGTCGCCAGTGCCTGGATTCCGAGGCCGTAGGCGCGTACCCCGGGGGTCAGTTCCTCTGCGAGCAGAACCAGGCCGAGAACTCCGGCGGCGATCAGCCCGAATCGGGCAACCGCCTGGAAGGCTGCGAAGGTCGCCGCGTTCGGGGCAAAGGCAGTGGCCATGTTGGCCAGCGGGAGCATGGCAAAAGCAATAAGGAACGGGCTGCGTCGTCCACGCCGATCACCGCTGATCGAGAACACGACCGCACCCAGGGAAACGATGCGGGCAATGGCGAGAATCAGACTCATCTGACCTTCGGTCATGTCGAGGCCGGCTCGTGAATACGGCAAGGTGTTGGTGATGACCGCACCCCCATAGCCGGCGATGATCCCTGCCAAAGCCATCAGGGACAGGATGCGTCGATCGGCCAGGGTGGGCGTCACGGGTGGGCGGAGCGATCGGGGAAGCGTCACGGCGGCGTGACCTTACCGGTTTGGGACGTCCTCACGGAGTCGTCAGATGGCGGTGAGCCCGTCCAGGCCGATTCTCTCGAGAATGTCGATGAACCACGATGACAGGTCCTGGATCCCTCCCGTGAGCATCAGGAACCCGAACCCGGCAAGCAGGAGACCTGACGCAACGTTGATGGGCTTCACGTAGCGGCGAACCCAGGTGAAGAACGAGAACGCTTTGGCCATCGCCAGCGCCGAGAGCAGAAATGGGATTCCGAGGCCGAGCGAATACGCGAGGAGCAACACCATCCCCTGACCGACCGTCTCCTCACCTGCCGCGAGGGTGAGGATCGCACCGAGCACCGGGCCGATGCAGGGCGTCCATCCGAACGCGAACGCTGCGCCCATGATGGGAGGAGCGAATGCACCGAGGCGTGAGGGTCGAACCTCGACCCGACGCTCTCTCATGAACGGCAACAGGAACTGCGGGTTCCACAACGCTGTGATCGCGATGAACAACCCCATGACGATCACGACGACGCCGGCGATCGAGGTGAACGAGTCCAGGTTCGACCGCAGGAACGACCCGAACGAAGTGGCAACGGCGCCGAGGCCGATGAAGACAGCTGTGAACCCGGCCACGAACATCCCGGTGCCGGCGGCGACCTTGCGAAGGGAAGTGTTGCCCTCTGACAGCTCCTGGATCGAGTACCCGGACATCAGGCTCAGGTAGCCCGGGAGAAGAGGCAGAACGCAGGGTGAGACGAACGAAAGGCCTCCGAAGAGGAACGCGGTGAGGATGTTGACTTCTTGCATGAGTTGTCGAAGGAACGTCATTGTCGCACGAGGTGTTCCCGACGCGACCGATCGGCGCAGCGGGTGAGTGTTGATACCCTCAGCGCCGATGACGATGACAACGACCCGTGAGGCTTTCGTCGACGCCGCGTCGCGCTATGACGTCGTGCCCGTGATCACGGAAGTCCTCGCCGACCGCGAGACGCCGGTGACCGTCTTCGAGAAGCTCGTCGGAGATCGAGACGGGTTCCTGCTCGAGTCGGTCGAGGGAGGAGAGCAATGGGCGCGCTGGTCGTTCATCGGTTGGGATCCTGAGTTCACACTCGTCGCCACCAATGGCGTCACCACAGCCGAGGGGGCGGCCGTCGACCTGCCCGATGGCGATCCGCTGAGCGTGCTCGAGGAGGTGCTGGCCACCATCACCGCGGCGCCCCTCGAGGGCGATGCACCACCACTACATGCGGGCGCCGTCGGCTATCTGGCCTACGACGCCGTGCGGTACGTCGAGCGCCTTCCGGGCGGACCCACCGACGATCGCGGCCTTCCCGAGATGGTGTGGCAGTTCGTTGGTCGGCTTGCTGTCTTCGATCGCTACCGCCAGACCGTCCTGCTGATTCGCAACGTGTTCCAACCCACAGACCCGGACTCGGCCTTTGACGCCGCCCTCGCTGATCTTGACGACGACGCTGCCAGGCTTGGCGTCGAAACCGCCCATGCGGTCGCCGCTCGGCCAGATTTCGGTGTCGCTCCGGCGTACCGGGCGAACATGACTCAGGCCGGTTACGAGGCTGCTGTGCGCCGGTCCATCGAGTACGTCGAAGCTGGCGACGTCTTCCAGGTTGTTCCGTCGTTGCGCCTCGAGGTCGACTTCACTGGAGACCCGTTTGCCGCGTATCGGGCGCTGAGGCTGGTCAACCCGTCTCCCTTCTTGTTCTTCATCAGGCACGGTGACGTTGCCATCGTCGGGTCGTCTCCCGAACTCATGACCCGGGCTCGAGACGGCATCGCGACTTCCCGACCCATCGCCGGCACCCGTCCCCGCGGCGCCACTCCCGCCGAGGATGACGCGTTCGAGGCCGAGTTGCTCGCCGACCCGAAGGAACGAGCCGAGCACGTGATGCTTGTGGACCTGGCACGCAACGATCTGGGGAGGGTGTGCGAGTTCGGCTCGGTTGTGGTCGATGAGCTCATGGTCATCGAGCGCTACAGCCACGTGATGCACATCGTCTCTGGAGTCACCGGCAAGCTTCGGCCCGACGTCGGGCCAGTGGATGTATTGCGCGCCACCTTCCCGCACGGCACCGTCAGCGGCGCGCCCAAGGTGAGGGCCATGGAGGTCATCGACGAGTTGGAGCCCACAGCGCGCGGACCGTATGCAGGAGCCGTCGGATACCTCGACTTCTCCGGCAACGTCGATACCGCTATCGCGTTGCGGACGCTCGTGATCTCGGCGGGGAAGGCGTGGGTGCAAGCCGGCGCCGGTGTGGTCGCTGACAGTGACCCCACGGCCGAATATGAGGAGTGCCTCAACAAAGCCGCAGCCGCGCTGTCGGCTCTTGCCGCCGCCGGGCAGCTGGCATGACGCCTGACACCTTCGGCGATGTCACCGCCGAATACCTGGCCCTGAAGAGGGGAGCTGCGGCGATCCCCGGTTCCCGCGACGTGATCTGGGTGAGGGGCAGCGACGCAGTCGAGTTCGTCGACGGCCTCGTGAGCCAGGACGTTTCGGCGATGGTGGAAGGAGAAGTGGCACGGTCACTACTGCTGTCACCCAAGGGGAAACTGGTCGCACCTCATTGGCTGTTGCGAGGCAATGACGCTGTCGGTCTCGTAACCGACACGGCTGCGGCCGAGGCAGCGGCCGACAGTCTCCGTCGATTCAAGATCCGGGTCGACGCCGACGTGTCGATCGACCCGGGGCCAGTGATCGAGGTCTGGGGTCCCGGAGCGCCAGCCGTGCTTCTTGGCGCGGGGCTCGACCCCGGCAGCGGCTGGTCACGTCATGATTCGGGGGCCGTAGCCGCCCTCGGGTTCCGCCACGGCGGGCCACCTCGCTGGGTCGTGACAGGCATTGCGCTCGAGACGCTGAGAGCGGCGGGGGCCATGCCGGGTGGACTTCTGGCGCGGACCGCAGTTGGCATCGAGCGAGGTGAGCCGGTGATGGGCGTCGACGTCGATGAGGGAACCATCCCGGAAGAGGCCGACCTGGTTGAGGGTGCGGTGAGCTTCACCAAGGGGTGCTACCTCGGTCAAGAGCTGGTTGCCCGCATCGACAGCCGGGGCCACGTCAACCGGCGTGGACGCGGAATCGTGCTGTCCGATGCGGTCCTCCCTCCGCTGGGTAGTTCCGTCGAGGTCGAGGGCGCCGCGGTGGGTCAAGTCACATCGGTGGCGGAGTCGCTCGATCTGCGCGCTCCGGTTGCCTACGCCATGGTCCGTGCGGAAGTCGAGCCCGGTTCCCCGGTCCAGCTGGTGTGGGACGGTGGGTCGGCGGAAGGCGTTGTGCGCGCCTTTCCCCTTGAACCGGAA
>JABDMN010000233.1 GCA_013001485.1 Acidimicrobiia bacterium | reverse complement strand
GAGCCAGGCGATCGAGCATCGCCGCCACGTCGGCCTCGTCGACCCCGGCGGCGTCGACGTTCACCGCCACGACCCGCACACCTGCGGCGTCGAGACCGGGCAACGCGGCCTCGAGCGCCGGGAGTTCGCGCTCGCACGGCACGCACCACGTCGCCCACGCAGCGAGCAACGCCGGCTGACCACGAAGGTCAGCCGGCGTCACTGCCGACCCGGTCGCGGTGTCGACCGCCTCGAAAGACGGGACCGTGTCCGGGCTGTCGCCACCGCACCCACCCAGTGCGATGGCGACGACCAAGGTCGCCGCCCGTGCGGCGGCGCGTCGATGCAAGTTCAGCCGCTCACCATGTCGCGCCACTCGGGCACGTCCGGGGCGTCGGCTTCCCAACTCCGCATGTAGGCCACGATGGAACGGATCTGTTCGGACGTCAGCGGGCCGCCGTAGTCGAGCGAGTAGGCGCTCATCTGGCTGCCCGGCACACCGACGCTGATGAGCAACGACGTCTGATCGTCGCTCGATGCCTGCAGGAACTGCTGTGAGTTGAGGGCGGGCCCGACACCGCCCTCGCCGTTGAGGCCGTGACACGACGAGCAGTTGAGTGACCACAGGCCTTGACCTTGCTCGGCGAGCGAGGCGACGTGGGACTCCCGTGCTTCGGCCCGGTTCGCGGGCTCGACCCACCGATACAGCGGGAAGGCGAGCACGAAGGCGGCCATCAAGACGGCCCCCCACAGCATCCAGGTGTTGGTCGACTGCTCGAGTTCCTCGTCGGTCGTGAAGCCTGCCATCAGTGGGATCCCTCGGTACACGACGGGCCCGTCGGTGGCTCGTTCAGTGTGTCCACCCCCGGCGCCGGACCGTCATCGAGGCTGTCGGTGTCGATGTAAAGCAGCCCGTCTTCGCCAACCTCGACGGCGTATCGGTCGAGTCCACGCGGTGCGGGTCCGGCTTCGTACTCGCCGAGCCGGTTGAACACTGATCCGTGGCAAGGACACTCGAACTTGCTCGACGAATCGCAGTAGGGAACGCGACAGCCGAGGTGTGTGCACTTCTCGGAGATCGCCGTGATCTGGTCGTCGATCTTCACCAGGTAGGCGCGGGCGGCCCGGATTTCGATGACGGTGCCCTCGGGCACGGCATCGGGCGAAACCGTCCGTACCTTCCCCGTGGCGCCTGCAGAGACGGGACGAAGCAGGTCCCAGGTCGTCCACGCCCCGGCAGCTGCGATCAACGTGACCGCACCCTTCCACAGGTTCGAGAGGAAGTTCCGTCGTTGCATTGGTTCGCTCATAGTTCTCCGTGCCATTCGACCCAGGGCCATACCCATCCCCAGTTCGGTCCGCGGAAGGCGAAGCCGACGATGGTGAGGATGATCCAGATGACCAGGAACGTCGTGAAGGTGTTCACCGCAACCTTGCGGTGCTTGGGCTTGATGAAATCGCTGCGGTCGATGTACGGCAGCGCCGCCAGGCCAATGAGGATCGCCCCCGGTACGAGCACGCCTGCGATCAGCGGGTGGAAGTGGGCGAGAAGCTCTTGCAGGGCTGCGAAGTACCAGGGAGCCTTCTCCGGGTTGGGCGTGTTGGTCGGGTTGGCGATTTCCCTCAACGGCGCATCGAAGGCCAGCGAGATCAGGAGAACGAGCAGCAGCGTGCCGACGGCAACAACTGCGTGCCGCACCAGCAGGTGCGGCCACACCATCACCGCGTCCTGCTCGGCGAGATCCTTGCTCTCGCCTGCCGCCGGCTTCCCGGGCACGATGCCCAGCACACGGCGGCCCTCGATGACTGTCGGCTTCGACGACAACGGGTTGGGGAGCGGCGTCGAGGTGCCTTCGGTGTGGCCCGGCGTGGGCAGGTCGCTCATTCCGGCTCCTCTCTCGGGCTGTCGAGCATGGCGTCCTTGCGCCACCTCCACAGGTGTATCGACAACACGAGCAACACGGCCACGGGGAGCACGGCAACGTGGAGCACGTAGAAGCGCAGCAGGGTTGCCGAGCCGACCGTGTTGCCGCCAAGCAACACCTCACGGATCGTCTCGCCGAGCAGCGGGACGTAACCGGCCATCTCCGTTCCGACCGTGACGGCCCAGAACGCGAGCTGGTCCCACGGCAACAGGTAGCCGGTGAACGACAGCAGCAATGTCAAGACCAGCAACACCACGCCGATGACCCAGTTGAACTCCTTGGGCTTCTTGTATGCGCCTCGGTAGAACACCCGTGCCATGTGGGCGGCCACCGCCAGCACCATCAGGTGGGCCGACCAGCGATGGACATTGCGGATGTACTGGCCGAAGGCGACCTCGGTCTGGATTGTCTGAATGTTGGTGTAGGCACTGGCTGGGGAGGGAACGTAGAAGAACATCAGGTAGATGCCTGAGGCGACCAGCGAGCCGAGCAGCACGGTCGATATGGCCCCGAGGTACCACGAATAGCGGAACCCGATCTCGGCTCGCCGCATCTTCACCGGGTAGATGTGCAAGAAGAAATTCGACCAGTGGCCAGCGGCGCGGTCGCGGTCGGTGGCGCGGTCCGGTGTCCGGAAGATCGACCTCCCGACGGTGCTCTTTCTGACTCGGTCCATGATCGTCATACGGGCACTCCTACTCCGGTCCATACTCCCATCGACAGTGCGTCCGTCGGGCATCTCTCGATGCACAATGCACAGCGGATGCACTTCTCCTCGTCGAGCATCAGCGCTGTCGAGGCCGGCACTGCAGGGTCGATCTCTTCCGATGGAACGAGGGAGATGAGGTCATAGGGGCAGACGTCGGCGCACAGCGCGCACAACACGCACCGCGACGTGTCGAGGAGGATGTTGGCGAAACACCGCAGGCAGCGGTTCGCCTCGCAGCGGGCCTGATCGGGGGTGAAGCCGGTCTCAACCTCGGCGAGCCCGATCCGGCGTCCGGTCTCGAGAGTGGGTACGTCGACGCGACCGATCCGGTCGTAGATGTCGTCGAGGCGGTGGAACTGCTGGAGCTGCACCATCGTGCCCTCTTCGGGTTCCTCCGCGGCGCCGCCAAAGAACCGGTGGATGTCGCTGGCGGTGCGGCGCCCGTCGGCGATCGCTTCGATGAGGGTGCGGGGTCCCTTGGCGGCGTCTCCGCCTGCCCAGATGCCCTCGACTGACGTGGCCCCCGTGACCTGGTCGATGTCGATCGTGCGGCGGGGCGAGATGGCCGGCCCGTCGGGCCCCAGGGCGTCGAGGTCGATCGCCTGGCCGATGGCAAGGATGATCGTGTCGGCGTCGAAGGTTTGGCGGTCCTCGGGGTCGAACTGGGGGGCGAAGCGTCCTTCTTCGTCGAACACCGAAGTGACACCGATCGTCTCGAGGCCCACGACCTTGCCCCCTTCGCCGAGGACTCGGGCAGGGCCCCGGCGAGGCACGAATTCGATGCCTTCAGCGTGGGCTTCCTCGATCTCGAACGGTGACGCCGGCATCTCGTCGTCGTCCTCCAGTGAGATGACGGTGACCTGGCGGGCACCGGAACGGCTGGCCGCCCGAGCGGTGCTCAGTGCCAGCGATGCGGCGGATTCCCGGTCGTGGGGTACGCCATCGGCAGCCTCAGCCAGCTCGGCGTACTCGGTGGCCCGCAACGCGGTGCGAGCCGCGTCCATGGCCACATCGCCGCCGCCGATCACGATGACACGCTCTCCGACGTCGGTGGCGAATCCGCGGTTCATGTTGATGAGGAACTCGATCGCCTTGAGGACTCCGTCGTTGTCGCCGCCCTCCAGGTCGAGGCCGCGGCCGAGGCTCGCTCCGATCGCCAGGAAGATGGCGTCGTGGCGATCTCGCAACTCGTCGAGCGTCACGTCCTGACCGAGGCGGGTGTTGTATTCGACGTCGATGCCGAGTTCGACGATGGCCTGGATCTCTTGAGCCAGAAGTGTTCGGTCGAGTCGATACTCGGGGATGCCGAGCCACATCATCCCGCCACATTTGTCGGTGGCTTCGTACACCGTCACCCGGTACCCGAGACGCCGAAGGTCGTGGGCTGCGGCCATCCCGGCTGGTCCACCGCCGACGATGCCGACGCTCTGCGGGCGCTCCTCTGCCGGCGCAGCTGCGACCTTCTCCCACGTCTTGCCGTTCTCCGCTTCGGGCCCGAACTGCTCAGTGACGTAGCGCTTCAGGGCGCGAATGGCGATGGGCTCGTCGATCGCCCCGCGGCGGCAGGCGTCTTCGCAGGGCGCCGCACACACCCGGCCGCACACCGAGGCGAACGGATTGGGGAGCCGTGCTGTCAGGTACGCCGTCTCGTCGTCTCCATCCGCGATCGCTGCCACATACATTCCGGCATTCGTGTGGACCGGGCATGCGGCGAGACACGGGATGTTTTCGTCATAGAAGCTGAGCGGCTCCATCAGATGCGGTTCTCCCGATGGAACCACCACAGCCCACCCAGGCCGATCAGGAGGGCGCCGGCCCACAAGCCCGAGCCGATGAGATCCTGCATTTCGCGAGGCAGGTCGGTGACGATGTCTGACTGGATCACCATCGAGGGCATGATCACCGTGCCGACGATGAAGAAGCCGACGATGAGAGCCGTCTTCAGCCAGGCATCGAGCCAGGGAAGCGAGATCCTGTCGGTAGCACCGATGATCCGGGGAGCGAGAACGAAGGCGATCAGGGCCGCAGCGAGGAGGAATGCGGTGACGATGGCCATGCCGGTCAGCTCGGGGAGCTCGGTGCCGGCGACGGGCAGGGCGGACGGCTGCTCGACGGGACCCCCTCCTGGAACCACGAAGTCGTTCTGGATGTAGGCGATGACGGCATCGACCTCTTCGTTGGAGAGCGTCGAGAACGCAGGCATGGCGCCGTCGTACTCGACACCGTTGACCTCGATCGGCCCCTGCAGGCCGTTGGCGATGACCCTGGCCACGTAGTCGGCGTCATCGACGTGCGGGTTGTCGCGCAGCGGGGGGAACAAGCTCTCGATGCCGACGCCACCTTGTTGGTGGCATCCGGCGCAGACCGTGGTGAAGACCTCCGCACCTTCTCGGAGCTGGGCGATGGCTTCCTCGTCGGTCGTGTCGTCCTGGGCGAGGGCGGGGCTGGCGAATACGACGGTGGCGACGAGAACCACGCCGAGTACCGCTACGCGCCGGTACCTCACCTGCTTCATGTCTTCCCATC
>JABDMN010000210.1 GCA_013001485.1 Acidimicrobiia bacterium | reverse complement strand
CCCACCGGGGACGCCTCAACGTGCTGGCCAACGTCGTCGGCAAGCCGCTGGCACAGATCTTCCGTGAGTTCACGGGTGAGGACGAGTACGTCGACCCATCGTTCTCGGGTGACGTCAAGTACCACCTTGGTGCCGCCGGCACTCACACAGCCCCGTCGGGCAACGAAATCCACGTTGAGGTCGCCGCCAACCCCAGCCACCTGGAGGCCGTCAACCCGGTGCTCGAAGGCATCGTCCGCGCCAAGCAGGATCGGTTCGACGAGTACGCCGACGACATGGTTCTGCCGCTGCTGGTCCACGGCGACGCCGCCTTCTCCGGCCAGGGTGTGGTCGCCGAGACTCTGAACTTGTCCCAGCTCCCCGGCTACTACACGGGGGGCACGATCCACATCGTGATCAACAACCAGGTCGGCTTCACAACCGCCGCCAAGGAGGCCCGGTCGAGCTTCTACGCCACCGACATCGCCAAGGCTGTCCAGGCACCCATCTTCCACGTCAACGGCGATGACCCCGAGGCGGTGGTGAGGGTTGCCCAGATGGCGTTTGCGTTCCGTCAGGCGTTCCACAAGGACGTGGTGATCGACCTCATCTGTTACCGCCGGCTCGGCCACAACGAAGGCGACGAGCCCACCTTCACTCAGCCCCGGATGTACCGAATCATCCAGGGTCTCGGATCGGTCCGCGACCAGTACGCCGGACGGCTCATCGCCCGTGGGGAGCTCACGGCAGAGGACGCCGAGGCCGTCGGTGCGGCGTACCGATTCGCTCTCGACGAAGCTCTCGCCGAGAGCAGGACGGAGATCCCTGCGATCCCGGTTCCCGAGAAACCATCGGTATGGGACATGCCCGACACCTCGGTCGCCGACGACCGGCTGGCCGATGTCGAAACCCGGCTGCGGGCGCTGCCTGACGGGTTCGTCGTCCACCCGAAGTTGGCGAAGACTCTCGATGCGCGCCACGACCAGTTCGAGGAGGGAATCGTCGACTGGGGCCTTGCCGAGGCCCTCGCCTTCGGGTCCCTGGTTCTCGACGGCCATCCAGTGCGCCTCGCCGGCGAGGACTCCCAACGAGGCACCTTCAGCCATCGCCACGCAGTGCTCGTCGATTCCCAAACAGAAGAGGAGTGGACACCGCTGCGGAACCTGAGCCCAGACCAGGCCAAGATCCGGGTCGTCGACTCGCTCCTCAGCGAGTTCGCGGCGATGGGGTTCGAGTACGGCTACTCGGTGGAAGCTCCAGACACGCTGGTTCTGTGGGAGGCCCAGTTCGGCGACTTCGTCAACGGCGCTCAGGTCGTCATCGATCAGTTCATCACTTCGGGCGAGGACAAGTGGAGCCAGCACAGCTCCCTCGTCCTGCTGCTTCCACACGGTTTCGAAGGCCAGGGCCCCGAGCACTCGTCGGCGCGCATGGAGCGCTTCCTTACAAACGCCGCCGAGGACAACATCCGTGTTGCTGTCCCCGCCAGCACGGCCCAGTATTTTCACCTGCTCCGGACCCAGGCGATGCATCCGGCCCGTAAGCCGCTGATCGTCATGACGCCGAAGTCGCTGTTGCGAACCCGCGACTCGTTCTCGCCTCGGTCGGAGTTGTCCGAGAACACCTACAGAACGGTGATCGCCGACCCCACGGTGACCTCTGGCGCCAGGCGGGTGCTCCTGTGTGCCGGGAAGATCTATCACGAACTGGTCCGCCACCGCGACCAGCACGACATCTCCGACGTCGCCATCGTCAGGATCGAGCAGCTGTACCCCTTCCCGGCCAAGGACCTCGACGAGATCCTCGGCGCCTACGGGGATGCCGAGCTGTGCTGGGTGCAGGAAGAGCCGGCGAACATGGGGGCGTGGCGGTTCATCAGCCGGTACAACTTCGTGGAGACGAGCCGATCCACAAGAGGCATCTACCGCAGGGAGAGCGCTTCGCCTGCGACCGGGAACTCGAAGGCGCACAGTCGGGAGCAGTCCGAGCTGATCGAGCGGGCATTCGACTGACCCTGCAGTGAGACTGACCCCGCAGTGAATCGCAAAGGACCCCCCTCCCCACTATCGTTTCGGGCGGTTTGAACGCCCTGCGTCATGCCTGTGGCAGAAGTACCTCTTCTCGCCCCATCAATCACTCACATGAGGAGGAGTCCCCTTGAGGACGCGATTCCGCGTCATCGTCGGTCTCGTACTCGCCCTTTCCCTTATCGCCGCTGCTTGCGGTGACGATGAGGGTGGCGACACGACCGCCGCGACGACGACCCAAGCAACGACAACGACTGCAGCCACCACAACGACTGCAGCCACCACCACTACCACTGAAGCCGCGACACCGCTGCTGATCTGGGCTGACGACACCCGTGAGCCCGTGATCACGCAGATCGCCGCCGAGTTCGAGGCAGCCACCGGCGTTCCGGTGACCGTCGAACTGGTCGGCTTTGGCGACCAGCGCAACAACGCGATTCAGCAGAATCCGACCGGCGAGGGCCCCGATATCTTCATCGGTGCTCACGACTGGATCGGTGAGCTGACCGCCAATGGCGTCATCGAGCCTGTCGACGTCGGCAGCCGCGGCGGAGAGTTCTTCGCGACGGCGGTCGACGCCTTCTCGCTGGACGGCCAGCTGTGGGGTCTCCCGTACGCCATCGAGGCCATCGGTTTGTACTACAACGCAGACTTGGTCCCGACACCGCCGACCACATTCGAAGAGTTGATCACGGTCTGTGATGACCTCGGCGACTCGGTGGAGCAGTGCATCGGCTTCCCGGCCGGTGACGCGTTCCACCACTATGCGTTCTTCGCATCGAACGGTGGCTACATCTTCGACTTCGAAGACGGCGTCTACGACGCCGATAACCGTGGCATCGACTCCGAGGGCGCCATCGAGGGCTTCACGTACCTCGACACGCTCGTGAAGGACGGCTACGCCAACCCGGATGTGGACTACGGCGCTATGGCGGCGTTGTTCACCGGAGGCCAGGCCGCGTTCATGTGGACCGGTCCGTGGGAGCTGCCGAACGTCAAGGACTCCGGCATCAACTATGGCGTCGCCAAGCTGCCTGCGATCAACGGCGACACCGCCGTCCCGTTCGTGGGTGTGCAGGGCTTCTTCGTGAACTCCTTCTCTGAGCAGAAGGCGCTCGCCCAGACGTTCCTGTTGGACTACATCGCAACCGAGGACGTCATGGTTCAGCTCTACGAGTTGGGGCAGCGTGCTCCGGCACACATCTCCTCGTTCGACAAGGTCGCCAGCGACCCGGACGTGCAGGCATTTGGTGACTCGGCCGCCGACGGCCAGCCGATGCCGTCCATCCCTGAGATGAGTGCGGTGTGGGGCAACCTCGGCGATGCCGTGGCAGCCATCTACAACCAGACCGCCGATCCGACGTCTGCGTTGCAGACCGCGGCCGAGGCTGTGACTGCAGCCATCGAGGGCTCTGGCTAAACCAGAAACGACGAAACTAAGACGCCGAGGGCGGGGCGAAAGCCCCGCCCTTTGCGCGTCTGAAGCGCTCTTCTCCCCCCGTCCCCGTGAGCGGGGATGGGGGGATACAGGGGGGAAGGGTTCCGAAGTCTGCGGCACCGAGCCTCACCGCGTCCGGCCCAGCAGTCGAACTTGTCAACCTTGAACCGGGGACGGCCCTCCTGCCTGCTTCCAGCACCGCACCGACAGCAGCGCCCATGTCGGTTTTCCTAGAGTGCGCTTCGTGGCCGAGCTCGACGTCCAGACCGAACCAACCATCGAGGAACCGGACGACCCAGAGTCCCGGGTTCGAGTCGGTCCCGCCTTCTGGGTCAAGATCATCGGCCTGGCGGTATTCGACGCCATCGTCCTCGCCGTCATCCCCTCGCTCATCGAACAGGGCAACGTCGTTGCGC
>JABDMN010000202.1 GCA_013001485.1 Acidimicrobiia bacterium | reverse complement strand
TATCAGGACCTGGTCAAGTCACAGGGCGTGAACCTCATGGGTTCGCAGCCGACCGAGGGCAACATCCGCGGAGGGCTGACGACAATCGAGGAGAAGGCTCTCGGCAACGTCGAGAAGGCCGGACGCTGCTCAGTCGTGGGCTACCTGGAACAAGGCGAGGCTCCAGCCGGGCCGGCCGGTCTGTACTTCATGGACTCGTCGAGCGCCGCTGCCGAGATGGTGACGTTGTGTTGCGCCGCCGGTGCGGTTCTCCACCTGTTCACGACCGGCCAGGGGAACATCGTCGGCAACCCGGTGCTGCCAACGATCAAGATCACCGCCAACCCATTGACCGCAGAGACGATGACCGAGCACATCGATGTCGACGTCAGCGGGCTGCTGCGATTCGAGTATCCGCTCGACGGAGCGGCCGACCGCACGCTCGAGACGATGGCCCGGACGGTCAACGGACGGCTGACGTGTGCCGAGACGCTGCGCCATGATGACTTCGTGATCACGAAGCTGTACCGCAGCGCGTAAGCCAGGGTGAACGGAGGGGATCGGCGGTGACGACGATCCGGGTCCCATACGGGCGGTCGTTTGCGACCGCTGAGGTATCCGATGACGTCGACGTCATCGAGATCCAGTCTGCCGAAGCGGCGCCGGACCCGACTGCAGCGACCCATGAGGCACTGGCCGACCCCATCGGAGGGTTCACCTGGCGCGGCGCAACCTCGGTGGCGATCGCGATCAACGACAAGACCCGACCGGTGCCTCACCAACACCTCCTGCCACCTCTGCTCGACCGGCTGACCGAAGCCGGGATCCCGACCGATGCGATCACCTTCTATGTGGCCGTCGGTGGCCATTCACCAATGACGGAACCGGAGTTCTCTGAGATCGTCCCTCAGCAGATTCTCGACCGATACCGCGTTGTGTCCCACGACGCCGCGTCCGGGGACCTGATGACACTGGGCGAGACCTCGCGGGGCACACCGGCGACCGTCAACCGTGGATTCGTGGAGTCGGATCTGAAGATCGTCGTCGGCACGATCGAGCCACACCAGTTCGCGGGATTCTCGGGCGGAGTCAAGAGCGCAGCCATCGGACTCGCCGGGCCAGACACCATCGATCGCAACCACGCCTGGATGACCGATCCCGCCTCACGCATCGGGACCTACGAAACCAACCCTGCGCGTCAAGACATCGAAGAGTTGGGCGAGATGATCGACATCGACCTTGCTCTCAACGTCATCGTCAACTCGGGGCGGGAGATCGTTCGAGTCCTTGCAGGAGATCCGGTGACGGTCATGGAAGTCGGGGCCCCGTTGGCGCGGCGTTACAGCCAGGTGGGCGTTGCGAACCGGTATGACGTCGTGGTGGCATCGCCGGGTGGCCACCCCAAGGACATCAACGTCTACCAATCCCAAAAGGCGATTGCCTCAGCAGCGGGGATCGTCAGGTCAGGCGGCACCATCGTCCTCACCGCAGCGTGCCCGGAGGGGTCAGGAAGCGCTGCCTACGAGCAGTGGGTGGCGAACCACACCACGAACGAGGACGTCCTCGAGGCGTTCCGTGAGGAGGGTTTCCGGGTCGGCCCTCACAAGGCCTTCCAGATCGCCAGGGACTCAGTCGACTCCCCACTGATCGTTGTCACGGACATGCCAGACGAGCTGACCCGCCGCCTGCTGCTGACGACGGCTCCCGACCTCCAGACGGCACTCGACGACGCCGGTACACCGAACGGCCCAGTCGCCGTACTTCCCCATGCTTCGACCACGATCCCCTACGTGAGCTAGGGACGAGGGTTCCGGGATCCACCTAGGAACTAAGCGTCGTTTATGGTGCCCGCACCCACGGAGTTCCTCATGCGCCATCGATTCATTGCACTACTTGTTGCTCTTGGCCTCGCCGCGACGGCGTGTGGGGGAAGCGACTCGGGATCCTCGGTGGCCACCGACGTGGAGTCGTTCCACCCTGCCGACATGGGTTGGGATCTGGTGTGGTCGGACGAGTTCGATGGAGCTGCTCTCGACGCCGCCAAGTGGGGGTTCGAGCAGAACTGTTGGGGCGGAGGCAATGAGGAACTCCAGTGCTACACCGACTCCGCCACCAACGTCGAGGTCAGAGACGGATTGCTCCACATCATTGCGCTCGAGGAGTCGTCGACCGGCCTGGCAGTGAGCGAGGACCGCCCGGATGCAGCGACTGCGGGCACCAAGACCCAGCCCTACACCTCAGGGCGCATCCGAACCAAAGATCTCGCTGATTGGACGTACGGGCGTTTTGAAGTCAGGGCTCGCCTGCCGCACGGACAGGGTTTGTGGCCGGCGATCTGGATGCTCCCTACCGACTCTCCCTATGGAGGATGGGCCGCCGGAGGCGAAATCGACATCATGGAAGCCGTCAATCTGAAGGCCGGGACCGACCTCGACAGCCGTTCGGTGCACGGCACCCTGCACTACGGGGCGGAGTGGCCGAACAACCGATCCTCTGGCGCAGCGTTTCCGTTCCGAGACGACAACCCGGCCGACTCTTTCCATGTCTACGCAGTCGAGTGGGAGGAGGGCGAGATCCGCTGGTACGTAGACGACGCTCATTACGCCACTCAGACTGCAGACGGCTGGTTCAGCGAAGGCGCAGATGGTGCAGCCCCCTTTGATTCGCAGTTCCACCTGATCCTCAACGTTGCTGTAGGAGGCGGCTGGCCTGGGCCGCCGGATGACGCGACGGTCTTCCCGCAAGTGATGGAGGTCGACTACGTGCGTGTGTACGAGTGCTCCTCATCGCCCGGCGACGGCACAGGGTGCGCAACGGTGTCCGACCGTGCCCGGCTCGTCGGCGGCGGCTAAGCCACCCGGTACTGGATGGCGTTGCCGGCCCTGCCGACTTCACTGATGGCACCGGCATGGCGCAGGCAGTAGGCCATCTGCTGGGCCACTCGTCGGGTTCGTCCCAGGCCGTCGGAGAGGTCGGCGGTGGTGAACGGGTCGGGCAAGTTGGCCGGCAACAAGCTCACCAGGTCATCGGGACTCTCGAACAGGATGTCATCGATCACTTCGACCAGCCGCCGCTCGGCGACCCGCCATCCCTTGCGTCGCCACGGACCGTCTTCTGAGTGCTCGCGCAGCTCGTCCTGGCGGACCAGCACGATCTGGATCTCCAGATTTGGATGCCCCAGCAACTGGGGGAAGCTCACCAGTTCGGACACGATGTCAACAGCCGTCCCGTGCTTCGGCGATCGGCGCCGACTCAGTAGCTCGCCGCCGTCACCCATTTTCACGATCCAGGTGTCGACAGCCACCGGGTGGACGATCCGGACCCGATGCCCTTCATCGAGCAGGGCGGCAAGCTTCTTCTTCATCGACGAGAACCCGCGGGTCTGGATCTCGATGAGCAGGTCGTCACGGACGAGGTCGATCACGAACCCGTCGACCGGGACTTCGACCCGGTCTCCAGGAAGCCGACTCCACTCCTTCAAGGAGGCGTGAAGCGGCTTCTCGCGGAGAGTCCCAATGTGCGACACCCGGATGATCGTAGAAGTCGACCAGAGCGACCCAAGGACTATCGCCGCCGACCCTCGCCTAGGGGCGACAGACCTTGCACGGCCGAAAACCACCGGCTTCCGCCTCATCCACCGAGTGCAGCTCGATGCGATGACGATCGGTCACCCGGCGAGCGTTGCGGCAGGTCGGGTAGCAGTAGATGCCGGTGGTGTCGGTCGCATAGAACCGGACATGGCGCCGAGCCAGGTCCTCGATGTCATCGGGATGGGTGCCTTCGACATCGAGCAGAAGAGTCTTGTTGTGGGGTCCGCCGAGGCTGTAAGCGCCGATGTGGCCATCGGTCCGCACCACACGGTGACACGGGATGATCAACGGGACCGGGTTCTTCGCCATCGTCGAGCCGACTGCTCGTACCGCCCCGGGGTTCCCGATCTCCTTGGCCAGCCAACCGTATGGGCGCACCTCGCCACGAGGGATCCGAGCAGCCACATCGAGTACCTCGTGCTGGAAATCCGTGACCGACCGGAAATCGACGGCAAGGCTCCCTGGTGTGCCCTTGTCGATGGCACGGTTGATCTTCGTGTCCCAGCCACGAGGTGGGCGAGCCTCGAGGAGACGACGGCCAAATCGATCGCCAAAACGCTCGAAGGCTGCATCCTCCGCCACATCGACCGCAGACACGCCGGTCGGGTTGAAGGCCACGATGACTTCACCGACGGGGCTGTCGAACACGGCGTAGCCGTCCGCGACTCCCGTCCCGAGGAGAGTCCCTTCCTCGACGGTTACGGGCGCCGTCACGGCCAGGCTTTCCAGTTCTCTCTCGATGCTCATCTTTCAGCCTCCATGATGGTTCGCAACCTCTCGATACCCCGGTGTACATCCGCCTTCACGGTCCCCTCGGGACGTTCGAGCGCTCGGGCGATCTCGCCGTAGGAAAGCCCGGCAACGTGTCGCAGCACGACCGCACGGCGTTGGTGGACGCCGAGGGCCGCCAGCCGGCGACTCCATGCCTGGCTGTCGAGTGGCTCGGGATCCTCGGTCGAAAAGTGATCGACCAGACGAACCGGCGTTGGGCGCCGGGCGCGATCCCGGGCGTGGTTGCGCCCGAGATTCATGGCGATCGTCCACAACCATCCCCGCAGTTTGAGCTTGCGGATCCGGGACGGCTCGTAGCCTGAGAGCGCTCGATAAGCGCGTATGAACACCTCTTGCGTGAGGTCCTCGGCGTCGGCCCGGTGGAGCCGCCGCAAGCCGGAATAGATCTGGTCCTGCATCGCTGCGATCAGGTCGGGGAAGGCCCCATCCAGATCACGAGCCAGCTTGCGGCACAACTCACCTTGGTCGGTCATCGCTTCGAGTCTCACATGAACAAGAACCCCAATGCACGTCCTCGGGTTGCATCGTTGTCTGTGCCAGGCTGGCGGCATGCGCTACGACCGAGTGACGTTCACCAATTCACGAGGCATTCAGCTCGTCGGGCGGATCGATCACGCATTCGCTCCGGACCCGGTTGCCTACGCGCTCTATGCGCATTGCTTCACCTGTTCGAAGAACCTGAAGGCGATTGGCCGGATCACCGACACCCTCGCCCGCCATGGCATCTCGACGCTCCGGTTCGACTTCACCGGCCTGGGCGAAAGCGATGGCAACTTCTCCGACACGAACTTCTCCACCAACGTCGACGACCTCATCTCCGCGGCCGGGTTCCTCGCCAATGGGCACGGAACCCCCGAGGTGCTCATCGGGCACTCCCTCGGCGGCGCTGTGGCACTGGCCGCTGCAGATGCCATCGACTCGATTCGAGCCGTCGCGACGATCGCGGCGCCGTCGAGCCCGGCCCACATCAGGAAGCACCTGACTCACGACCTCGGGGACATCGAGAGCCTGGGAGAAGCCGAAGTGGTGCTTGCGGGCCGGCCTTTCACCATCAAGAAGCAGTTCCTCGACGACATCGAAACGGTCGACCTCGCCGCTGCGATCGGAAACCTGCGTCGGCCACTCCTCGTGCTCCACTCCCCTGTCGACAACACCGTGGGCGTCGAGAACGCTGCAGAGATCCTGGAGGCGGCGAAGCACCCGAAGAGCTTCGTGTCCCTGGATGAGGCCGACCACCTGGTCAGCGGTGATGCCGACGCCAGGTACGTCGCCGAGGTGATTGCCACCTGGGCCGATCGATACGTGTCGGGAACCCTCCATGACCACGCTCAACTGGCGAGTGACGAAAGCGTCACAGTCGTCCGTGTCGAGTCCGGATACCGGGCAGACGTGATGAGCAACGGCTTCTCACTGGTTGCAGACGAACCGACGTCGGTTGGGGGCGGCGGGGAAGGACCGACCCCGTACGACTACCTGTTGACGGCCCTTGGCACATGCACCGCGATGACGCTGCGGATGTACGCAGATCGGAAGGAGTGGCCACTCGACTCTGTGACGGTGCGGCTGGCCCACAGCAAGGTCCACGCCCGTGACTGCGACGACTGCGAGACCGACAGGGGCTTCATCGACCACGTCGATCGGGAGATCACCATGGAGGGCGACCTCAGCGAGGAACAGCGAGAGCGTCTGCTGCTGATCGCCGACAAGTGCCCGGTCCACAAGACCTTGCATTCAGAGACGGTGGTCCGCACCTCCGACGCGGGCTGATCAGGCGCCGCCGACCTCGTCGGACTCTGCCCGGCGACGCTCGGCGACCGCTCGCACCTGCGCTGCAAACTCTGGGAACTCAGCCAGCACCCGCTCGAAACTGGACCGATCGAGCACATACAGGTTGCAGTGCTCGAGCGCATTGACGGTATTCGCCCGAGGCTTGCTCTCGATCAGCGCCATCTCGCCAAAGAAGTCGCCGTCACCGAGTTCGGCTACCACCTGGGTTTCGTCATAGGAACGGACCTCGACCAGGCCCGAGTTGATGAAGAACAACTCGTCACCTGTCTCACCTCGTCGCACGATCGCCTGGCCCGGGACGCATACCGTCGGCTCCATGTGGACGGAC
>JABDMN010000177.1 GCA_013001485.1 Acidimicrobiia bacterium | reverse complement strand
GTGTGCGTGCGGTCCTTCCTGGCGAAGTCGATTGGGTCCACTCCCCTGGTGCTGCACCTCGGACACGACCTCCCCGACACCATCGGCCGTCACTGGCACCACCACCACATTCCCGGTGCCGTAATTGGAAACCGCGATCCATCTGTCGAACCAAGCGAGGTGACACGGGTAGTCACCCCGGGTCCCCGCCAGGCTCAACGGGTCGAGGCGCATCGGGTCGCGCCGAAGACTGAAGGCGTGAACCGCACCGGAACCCGTCTCGCTCACGGCGATGAGGCGGTCGCCACGGACCGCCAGGAACGACGGGTTGGTGACGCCGGAAAACGCTGCAACAGGCTCCAATGCCGTCGACGCCGGGGCGAAGGACACGATGTGGATGCCTGGTTCGTCTGCCTCGGCGTAGCTACCGACGAAGAGCGTGACGGGTTCGTACCCCGCGTCCGACCGCGTGCCGCTCACGGCGTCCAGACAGTCCCGTCTGGCCAGCGGGCCTGGGTCCATTCGATGGGTGCCAATTCGATCGGATACCTGGCAGCGAGTTCCTCGTCGATGTCGATGCCGAGTCCGGGGTCATCGTTCGCCCATAGATACCCGTCGCGCAGCTCCGGGGTGCCCGGGAACACCTCGGCCAGAGGCTCAGGGAACCCGATGACTTCCTGGATCCCGAAGTTGTGGACGGCGAGGTCGAGATGAAGGTTGGCGGCGTGACCCACGGGCGAGACGTCATGGGGGCCGTGCCACGCGGTGCGGATCCCGAACGCTTCACACAGCGCCGCCAGCTTGCGCGCCGGAGTGATGCCGCCGATTTGGGAGATGTGGGTGCGAATGAAGTCAATCAACTGCTCGGTGACGAGAGTCCGCCACTCCAGGGGGTGATTGTGGAGCTCGCCCATGGCGATCGGAGTGGCCGTTTGATCTCGAAGACGCCGGAACCATTCGATCTGCTCGGGTGGCAGCGGGTCCTCGAGGAAGAAGAGCCGGTGCGGTTCGAGGGCCTTGGCGAGCCTGATGGCGTCGATTGGGGCAAGCCGCTCGTGGATGTCGTGGAGGAGGAAGAGGTCATCGCCGATGCCGGAACGCACATGGTCGAACAGGTCGACGACCGACCGGGCGTAGGAGTCGGGGTCGTAATAGGCACCCGGGAACCCATCCCGGATTTGAGCCGCTGAGCCTCCCGCAACGTCGGCGTGCTGAGCGCCATAGCCACCCATCTGGCACCGCACTGCGAGGTGACCCTCTTCCTGGTAGCGCTGCACAGCCTGGAGAACCTCGTCAGGGCTCTTGCCGTCGGCATGCCGGTAGACCATGGCGGCCTGACGGCTCTTGCCACCGAGGAGGTCGTAGACGGGCATCCCGGCGACCTTGCCCTTGATGTCCCACAACGCCATGTCCACGCCGCTGATGGCGTTGTTGAGCACGGGGCCGTTGCGCCAGTACGAGTTCACGTACATGAGATGCCAGAGGTCCTCGATGTTCGCCACGTTTCGACCGGTCAGCAGAGGCGCCAGGTACTCCTCCACCGCCTGGGCGACGAGGGTCGGGCGCTGGGTGAAGGTGGCACACCCGACTCCATAGAGACCGGGATCGCTGGTCTCGACCTTGACCACGACAAGGGCGCTCCGGGCAGGCGCCGTGAGGATCGCCTTCACCTTGGTGATCGTTGTCATGGTCCTCCTTCGTTGTGAGACCAACCGAGTATTTCCTCGGCTCTGGAGCAGTCGTAGAAACCCGCGTTGGCGGGGAGATCTGCCCTGAGCGAGACGTCCGGGTAATACTTCTCCCTGAGTTCGAGAGACGGGGTGTCCACCATCGTGGTGGGAGCGACGATGTAGAGCGCTTCGTGACCTTCGAAGTCAACGGTCACGCCAGCCAGAAACGCACGGGCCGAGGCCTCGCCCAGGGTGTATCCCCACAGCTGCCGCCAGGCGAAGTCGAGCGCAGGTTCGGCCCATCCCCGTGTCTGCTCGATGTCATCGACCACACCATGGAGGCGGAGGCTGGCCACCGACATGTCCCGATGGGCGTCGGTGATCGCGTCTGCCTGTCGCTCACAAATCCACTTCGACAGGCTGTAGGGATCTTCCACGTAGGCAGGGTGATGCTCGTCGAGCGGGAAGTAGTCGTATTTCGGTGTCTGGCTGAACCGCCCGCCGATTGCGTTGACACTCGACGCCTGAGATACCCGACGGATCCCAACCTCGGCCGCTGCCCTGAGGGCGTTGTAGCTGGACGTCACGTTGTTGTTGTGGACGACATCGTCAGCATCGCGACCCGGTCCGTTGATCGCTGCGAGATGGATGAGCGCCTCACAGCCATCGAGCGCTTCGACGACGGCTCCGTAGCTCTGCATGTCGATCTGTCGGAATGCCGCCACCCCTGCCGTCATGCCGTCCGGAGCGCGATCGATCGCGACGACGTGATGCCCCTGCGACACGGCAAGCTCCACCACGGCGCTCCCGACGCGACCGCTCGCTCCCGTGACTGCAATCTTCATTCCCACGACGTCTCCGATCTTGCCGCCGCACCAGGCGGGACGCTCGCGAACCCTACCGCTGCCTCCACAGCCGGTTGGCCGCGTCCTAGCGTGCTCATCACGATGACAAACGAGACGTCTACAGCGCCACCGATTGACAGCTGGGTGTCGATCGGCGAGACGATGATTGCCTTCGCGAACACCGACGATCCACGCCATTACGAAGCTGTGGTGGCCGGTGCCGAATCCAACGTCGCCATGGGCCAGGCACGCCTGGGCTTACCCGCCAGGTGGGTGTCACGCCTGGGTGAGGACCCGCTGGGAGCGTTGGTGGCGGATGTGGTGAGCGGGAGCGGCGTCGACGTCGATGTCGTTCACGATCCGCATAGACCCACGGGCGTTATGACCAACTACGTCACTCCGGACGGAACTCGAGGGCAGTACTACCGCGCCGGCAGCGCAGCCAGCGCGTTGTCTGTCGACGAT
>JABDMN010000175.1 GCA_013001485.1 Acidimicrobiia bacterium | reverse complement strand
GGCGTATGGGCCGTATTCCTCGTCGTAGGAATGGTGGCGTTCATGTTCACTTCCCCGGCGCTACGGCCCTCGCTACAAGAGCGCGATGTTCTCGTCCGACTCGAGGCCGCTCCCGGGACTTCGTTGCCCCGCATGGACGAGATCACGGCGCAAGTAGTTGACGATCTGGGGGCGAACGAGGGGGTGACCAGCATCGGCGCTCACGTAGGGCGTGCGATTCTGTCTGATCAGCTGGTCAACGTGAACGAGGCAGAGATCTGGCTGACGATCGATCCCTCGGCCGACTACCAGGAGACGCTGCGGGACATCGAGGTGATCGCCGCAGAGAGCGGCGAGGTTGCGTCGATCGTGTCGACCTATTCCGAGCGCCGCGTGACCGAGATCCTCGGCGAAGGAGATGACGATCTGGTCGTTCGCGTCTACGGCGAGAACCCCGACGTTCGTCAGAACATGGCCGAGCAGATAGAAACTGCGATGGACGGCACGGAGGGCCTCGCCGGAGTGCGTGTGGAGGCAGCGATCGAGGAGCCGGCGATCGAGATCGAGGTCGACATCGAACGAGCGCAGGCCTTTGGGGTCAAGCCGGGCGACGTGCGCCGCCAAGCCGCTACGTTGCTCTCCGGACTCATCGTCGGCAATCTCTTCGAAGACCAGAAGGTCTTCGATGTGGTGGTGTGGGGAACTTCGGAGATCCGCGACAGTGTTGACGATGTCGCGGCCCTACCGATCTCAACGCCCAGTGGAGACCAGGTCCCGCTGGGCGACCTTGCGGACGTGCGCATTGCGATGAACCCGACCGTCATCAGACACGAGTCTGTGGCGACCTATCTCGACGTGACGGCGTCGGTGTCGGGGCGCTCGATGGCCGCCGCCGCTGCTGAGGTAGACGAGGCGATCAAAGGGATGCAGTTCCCACTCGAGCACCATGCAGAGGTGCTCGGAGGATTCGCCGACGACAGCGCAGCGAGAACACGAGTAGTGCTGGCCGCCGTTGCTGCGACAATTCTTGTCTACCTTCTGCTGCAGGCAGCGTTCTCGAGCTGGCGACTGGCGACCCTTGCCTTCCTTGCGCTGCCCATGGCCGTCTCCGGAAGCGTGATCGCCGTTGCGCTCACCGGTGGGGATTACGAACTCGGCTCGGTTGCCGGAACCCTCGCCCTGTTCAGCATCGCCGTCCGCTGGGTAATCCTGATGATCCAGAGGTATCAGCGACGCGAGCGTCTGGGTGAGGCATTCGGGCAGGACCTCGTGGTGACAGCCACGGCGAATGTGGTGGTGCCGGTGGTTGGCTCCGCCATTGCGCTGGCCGCACTCTTCATTCCCCTCGTGCTCCTGGGAGGTCGGGCAGGCCTCGAGATCGCTGCCCCAGCGGCCGTCGCAGTGCTCGGCGGCATGGTCACCGCGTTGATACTGACCCTTGTCGTGCTGCCTCCGCTGTATCTGCGTTGGGGCCGCGTTTCACATCGCGACACCTCCGCCGACGACCTCTTCACCATCGAGGGCGGGGTGAACGGCGACGTGATCGATCTCACGCCGTCGCAGACCACGATCATGGCGAGCAACAACGACTCTGATCAAGCCAACGAGTTACTGCGACCACGAGCGTCGGAGGCTGAGGCATGAGAGGCCCATCCAGCAATGGGACAACCAAGGTCGGCGCTCTGGTCTTCGCCTCGTTGACGCTGGTGAGCTGCGGTGACCCAACAGAAGGGGCGAGCGGTGAGCCTCCGGTCATCGTCGAGGCGATCGACGACAGTGAGATTTCGCGCCTCCAATTGAGCGACTCGGCGGCTACTCGTCTCGACATCCAGCTCGGAACCGTTGAGCAGGCCGAGACGGGGCTCGTCGTGCCGAGCGCAGCGATCATCATCGATCCGACCGGGACATATTGGGTCTACACCAGTCCCGAACCGCTCGTTTTCATTCGCCACGAGCTCGAGGAGGTTTACGAGGCATCCCAGCAGGCCTTCTTTGAGTCAGGACCCCCAGAAGGCACACCAGTGGTGGTCATCGGAGTGCCCGAGTTGTACGGCGCCGAGTTCGGGATAGGGAAGTAGGAGCGCATCATGCTGAAGTGGGTTGTTGGTTCGAGTCTCAAGTACCGCTTTCTCGTAATGGCGGTGGCGGCGGGGATCATGTTCTCTGGCGTGCAGCAACTGAGTCACACGGCGGTCGACGTGTTTCCCGAGTTTGCTCCTCCGCGAGTAGAGATACAGACGCCGTCTCTCGGCCTTTCGGCCCAGGAGGTTGAGGCGCTCGTCACCGTTCCACTCGAACAGAGCCTTGCGGGTGTCGAGGGTCTAGATGAGATGCGATCCACCAGTGTCGAGGGTCTGTCATCAATCCAGATGATCTTCAAACGGGGCACCGATCTGCTCGAGGCTAGGCAGCTCGTCAGCGAACGCATCGCTCTCGTAGCGCCGCAGTTGCCAACGTGGTCGAGCCCTCCGTTCATGATCCAGCCGCTGTCGTCGACCAGCCGGGTCATGAAAATAGGCTTGACATCGGCCGATCCCGACGTGGATCTCATCGACATGTCGATGGTCTCGTACTGGAAGATCCGGGCCCGTCTGCTACGTGTGCCAGGAGTCGCAAACGTCCCTATTTGGGGCGAACGACTCGAAATGCTCCAGGTGCAAGTCGACCCCGAAAAGATGCAGGAAAAGAGCGTTGCGGTCGACGCCGTGGTGAATGCCACCGCCGATGCGCTGGAGTCCGGGCTGGTCCAATACTCCGAGGGTCACGTCATTGGCACCGGTGGGTGGATCGGCGAGAACGGCAAACGCCTGAACATTAGGCACGTGCCGCCGATCGTGGACGCGGAGGACTTGGAGAAGGTCCCGCTGGTGAACACCAGGGGGGAGAACCTGCAGCTCGGCGATGTCGCCAACCTCGTGCGGGATCACCAGCCCTTGCTCGGCGATGCCGTGATCAACGACGGGCCGGGGCTGATGCTCATCGTCGAGAAACTGCCGTGGGCGAACACGTTGGATGTCACCCGCGGGGTCGAAGAGGCAATGGCCGAACTGGAGCCCGGCCTACCGGGGATCGTGATCGACGCCGAGATCTTCCGGCCTGCAACCTTCATCGAGGAGGCCGTCGGCAATCTGTCGACGGCGATCCTCATGGGCGCCATCTTGATGATCCTGATGCTCACCCTGTTCCTCTATGAATGGCGGACTGCGCTCATCAGTGTTGTGGCGATCCCGCTGTCGTTGGTCATCGCAGGGCTTGTGCTCCATGCCCGGGGGGCGACGATCAACACGATGATCCTGGCTGGGTTCGTGATCGCACTGGGCGACATCGTCGACGATGCGATCATCGACATCGAGAATGTCGTGCGAAGACTCCGGCAACATCGAGCCGAAGGCGGAACCCGCTCGACCGCTCGCGTGGTCCTCGATGCGTCGCTCGAGGTCAGAAGCGCCATCGTCTACGCCACGTTGCTCGAAATCGTCGCGATCGTGCCAATCTTCACGCTAACCGGTTTGTCCGGTGCGTTCTTCCGTCCCCTCGTCACGTCGTACGCACTCGCATTGTTCGCCTCGATGTTGGTGGCGTTGACTGTCACACCGGCGCTCAGCTTGGTTGTCTTCAAGAATCCGAAGTCCCTCCAGCATCGAGAGTCGCCGGTGGTCCCTCCGCTGAAGCGGGCCTATACGAAGATTCTCGAACCGATCGTCAACAAGCCCCGTGGGGCGTATGGGGTGGCCGGCGCCGTGTCCGTGCTGGGCTTGGTGTTGGCGCCGTTCCTCGGCCAGTCGCTTCTGCCGGACTTCAAGGAGCGAGACTTCCTGATGCACTGGCTGACCCGGCCCGGAACCGGACAGGTCGAGATGGTCCGGATCACCGAGCAGGTGAATCGCGAGCTCCTCACGATTCCGGGAGTGCAAAACGCAGGATCCCACATAGGTCAGGCCATGCTCATGGACGAGGTCGTCGGGGTGGATTTCGGCGAAAACTGGGTGAGTGTGGACCCGGCCGTTGACTACGACGAAACCTTGGACGCAATCCAAGAGACCGTCGACGGTTACCCCGGCCTCTACCGGGATGTTCAGACCTACCTCAAGGAGCGAATCCGTGAGGTGCTCACCGGTTCGAGCGAGCCGATCACCATTCGGGTATTCGGTTCCGACCTCGAGTTGCTTCGGGAGCGAGCAGGGGAGGTGAACGAGATCCTTGGGTCCATCCCGGGTACCAAGGAGAACCATGTCGAGTTCCAGTTGGACATCCCGCAGGTTCGGGTGACAGTTGACCTGGCAGCCTCCCAGGGATATGGGCTCAAACCTGGCGATGTCCGCCGCGCCTCGGCTCGGCTGATCGCGGGCGAGGAGGCGGGCGACCTGTTCCGGGACGGCAAGGCGTACGACGTGCAGGTGTGGACAATTCCGAGTGCCAGAGCCAGCCTCACCGACGTCAAGAATATGCTCATCGATACACCCACCGGTGACTACGTCCGCCTCACAGACGTCGCCGCAGTCGAGGTCGTTCCGGTGCCGAACAAGATTCAGCATCACGACCTGTTCCGCAGCCTCGATGTCGGAGCCAATCTCGACGGTACGCGGGACCTCGGGTCGGTTGTCACCGACCTCGAGGAACAGCTCGAGGAGGTCGACTGGCCGGCCGGATTCCGGTTCGAGCTGCTGGGTGAGTTCACCGAGCGGCAGGCCGCCACAAGTCGGCTCTGGACGTTCGCCATCGTCGCTGCGGTCGGGGTCTTTCTGCTCCTGCACGCTTCGTTCACCAACGGACGGTTGGCTCTGCTGGCGTTCCTGTGTTTGCCCATCGCATTGGTCGGGGGAGTCATCGCCGCGTCGATCTCGGGCGGTGAGTTGTCGCTCGGTTCGCTGGTCGGCTTCTTCACCGTGCTCGGCATCGTGGCGCGCAACGGGATTATGCTCATCAGCCACTACCAACACCTGGAGAAATTCGAGGGGATGGTCTTCGGCAAGGAGTTGGTGATCCGTGGTGCGCAGGAGCGCCTGATCCCCATCTCCATGACGGTGCTTACGACCGGTCTCGCCCTGGTTCCGCTGATCATCGGCGGTGATATTGCGGGCCAGGAAATCGAGTACCCGATGGCGATCGTGATCCTGGGCGGCCTGATCACGGCCACGTTGCTCAACCTGTTGGTCGTTCCCAGTCTCTATCTCCGGTTTGCGAAGCCTCGTGGGTGGAGCCCTGAGTCTGTGATCGCCGAGGCTTCGGCGTGAGCGGCATGGATGGAGAAGAAGGAGTCGGTCCTATGTTGACCGCACGTCGTGTAGTCGTTGTAGGAGTGTTCGCCCTCGTCGCAGGAGCGTGTGCCGCACAAGTAGTGGCTCAACAGCCCGAGGCACGGCCGACCCTCGACCAGCAGGTCGCCCTGGCGGAGCGCCCATCTGCAGCCGACACCTCGCTGTGTGCGCTTCCCGGAGGACCGAGTTGTGTGTTTGATGCGGACAACTTCGACAATCCGACGGTGATCGACAATCCGTATTTGCCGATGAAGCCGGGTACGAGGTGGGTGTACGAGGGCACGACCAACGAGGACGAGCTGGTCG
>JABDMN010000156.1 GCA_013001485.1 Acidimicrobiia bacterium | reverse complement strand
TGGCCGGTATCGCTGCCGACATCCTCGACAACACCCCTGCGTCTGGGTCCGATCGCACCGCAGTACAGGTGGAGAGTCGGCGCGGGAAGACCATCGCTGAGGTTTGCTCCGAGTGGGACGAGACCGGACCGCGACTCGAGGAGTTGCTGGGGAAAGTCGCCGAACGCCTCGCCAATGTCGTCATCGACCTCTGGACGCACGAGCAGGACATTCGCGGTGCGCTCGGGATACAAGGAGTCCGAGACGGTGACGGCCTCGAGCTCACCCTCAAGTCGGCACGAGCCGTGGGGCCGAGGCTCGATGCGGCTGGCCTGGCACCCATCGCCCTGACTATCCCGGGGGCTCCCAAGGTGTACACGCTGGGAGCCGCCGGTGATCCGGCGATCTCGTTGACGGGAGATCGATACGAGCTGGCCCGCACCTTCATGTCACGCCGCAGCCTCGGTCAGATGGCGAAGCTCGAGTGGTCGCAAGACCCGACCGACTACCTGCAACACCTCGGGGTCTTCGACCTTCCCGTCGAGGATCTCGTCGATTGAAGATGCGCCGCCTCACTCTCGCTCTTGCGATTGGCTTGCTGACAACCTCGTGTGTGGGCGGCTCGTCTGCCGAGCCGGAGATCCAGGACTATTTCAACCGGGTCGAAGCCGCAGCCGATCGATACAACCAGCGTCTGGATGAAGCCGAGACGGTGTCTGAGGCGGGCCTCGACCAGACCGCTGACGACGCGACGTTCGATGCCGCCCTCGTCGCTGCCCTCAAACAGCTCTATGCCGACGGAGTGGTGATCACCACCGACTTCGTAAACGACCTCGACGCCATCGAGCCGCCGTCCCAAGCCGTCGACAAACACACCGAGGCCGTCACCATCGGCCGCCAGCTGGTCGAGGCCCTGGAGGAACTGGACCTCAGCGGAATAAATCAGCTCGAGGCGCTCCAGACCGCTGTCGGCGAGTCTCGAGCAGCAGAGCTCATCGTCGACTTCGACCGCACGTGCATCGTCCTCGAGTCGCTGGCCGTCGAAAACAACGCCAGTGTCGAACTGAACTGCGGCGGCTGAGACTCAGCCGCCGTCGGACTCAGAACCAGGCATCGGGCCGTGCTTGAGAGCGGCGTGGGCCGCAGACAACCTGGCGATCGGCACCCGGAACGGTGAGCAACTCACGTAGTCGAGCCCGAGCCGATGACACAGGTCGATCGACGCCGGATCGCCACCGTGCTCACCGCAGATCCCGATCTCCATCCCCTCCCGGGTTGCCCGGCCCGTGCGAACGGCGATATCGATGAGCGCACCGACACCGTCCTCGTCCAGCGTGGCGAACGGGTTCTCCTTCAGGATCCCCCGCTCCAGGTACTCGACCAGGAATCCGGCCTCGGCATAGTCACGACTGATCCCAAACGTCGTCTGCGTGAGGTCGTTGGTGCCAAACGAGAAGAACTCGGCGTACTCGGCGATCTGCCCGGCCGTCATCGCGGCCCGCGGGACCTCGATCATGGTGCCGAACTCGTAATCGACCGTGGAGCCCTTCTCCGCCATCACGGCCTTGGCCTCCTCCTCGAGAACTGCACGCTGGGTGGCGAGCTCGTTCACGTGGCTGGTCAGCGGGATCATGATCTTCGGTTTCACGACAACGCCCTCAGCCGAAACGTCGATTGCCGCTTCGAAGATGGCTCGAACCTGCATGCGGGTGAGATCCGGGATGAGGATCCCGAGACGCACGCCTCGGAGACCAAGCATCGGGTTCGACTCTCGCAGAGACTCGACCCGGTCGAGCATGTCCTCCTCTTCCTCGACCTTGTGCAGCATCGTGTCGATCTGGTCCAGGGTCTCGGCCTTGGTCAGCCTGATCTTGTGATCGGCGATGTCGTGGGTGAGGTCCTCGAAGCTGGGCAGGAACTCGTGGAGTGGCGGGTCGATCAATCGGATGATCACCGGAAGCCCGTCCATCGCTCGGAACAGGCCGGCGAAGTCCTCGCGCTGGAACGGGAGCAACTTGTCCAGCGCTTCACGCCGCACCGTTGCGGATTCCGCAGTGATCATCTGCTGAACGATTGGAAGACGCTGAGTTTCGAAGAACATGTGCTCGGTGCGGCACAGTCCGATTCCCTCGGCGCCGTAGGTGCGGGCGCGTTCGGCATCGACGGGGTAGTCGGCGTTGGTGCGGACCCCGAGTTGCCGGAACTCGTCCGCCCACTCCAGCACCTTCATCAGGTACTGGTCCGACAGGTCCGGAACGACCGTCTCCAGCTCACCGACGTACACAGCGCCGGTGGTGCCGTCGATCGAGATCGGCTGTCCCTCCTCGATCTCGATGTCACCGATACGGATCATCCGCTCGGCGAGGTCGAGATCCAGCTCAGTCACACCGACGACAGCCGGCTTGCCGAACTGACGGGCGACAAGGGCGGCGTGGGATGTGCGCCCACCACGGCTTGTCAGGATGCCCGCCGCCGCCAGCATGCCGTGCACGTCGTCGGGCTTGGTCTCGGGGCGAACCATGATGACGGTGCGTCCGGCGTTGGCCCACTCCTCGGCGACATCGGCGTCGAGGGCAGCGACACCCACGGCGGCCCCAGGCGACACGTTGAGCCCGGTTGCGATCGCTGCGTTGCCCTCGAGCGACGCGATGCTGAACT
>JABDMN010000106.1 GCA_013001485.1 Acidimicrobiia bacterium | reverse complement strand
GCCTCAGACCAGGCTTCGGTCCAGGCATCGCCGTAGGAATCGATGTCGGTGGAGGACGTGGAACAGGCCGCAGCGATCAGCGTGATGACCAGCAGGCCTCGTACGGTTCTGGGAGACATCGAGACGCCTCCCGGTGGCTCAGCTCTCGCCGTCGTCGTGGACGAACTCACGGTACGGGATCGGTCCGGGCTCCGCCGAGAGCCCTTCCTGGGCGACCTCGGCCGGCACCGGTCGGTTCTGGTTGTCGACGTGCACCACCTGGGTGGCATGGTCGTCCAACTCGCTGTCCTCGTAGTCGCCGTAGGTGATGATGATCACCCTGTCGCCGGGCTGGACCAGCCGAGCAGCCGCTCCGTTGAGGCAGATGTCGCCGGGGCCTCCGGGGATGGCATAGGTGACCAGCCGGTTGCCGTTGTCGATGTCGAGGACATGGACCTGCTCCATCTCGCGGATGTCCGCGAGCTTCATCAGGTCCACGTCGAGGGTTATCGATCCCACGTAGTTGAGGTCGGCGTCGGTGACCGTCGCCCTGTGGATCTTCGATTTCATCATGCGTCGCCGCATCGAGAATGCTCCTTCGCTTGGCGCCGCTGACGCGGTCGCCCTACTCATTCACTGTGTGGGCACAGGATACGGCCAATAGCAGCGCTACGAGCCGCTCTGTTCCCCTGATTGGACCCAAGTCGGGGCTGCGAAGTTCCCTCATTCCGGCAGCCGGAACCCGGTCTGCGCCTGGCTCATTGCACGTCAGGGTCCTTTGGCCAGGTCTCAACGTGTCGTCCTGGGCGTACGGTTGATACAAGAGCTCTAGTTGAGGGGGAGAGATGCGCCCGCTTGCCCGCGTCCTTTTTGTTCTTGCCCTGATCTCGGTCTCCGTCGTCGCCGTGCCGGGCACTGCCAGTGCCGATCTGTACACGTGTGACGAAGCGGGGATCGATCAGGCTCTGGCCGACGGAGGAGGGCCCCACCACTTCGACTGCGGAGGGCCGACGCACATTCCGTTGTCGGCCACCAAGAACGTCCTCAACGACGTGATCCTCGAAGGCGGCCACAACCTGATCCTGTCGGGTCAAGGCACGCACCGGCACTTCCGGGTTGGCCCCGGCGTCAGTGCCGAGTTCCACCAGATCGTCTTCGTGGAGGGATTCACCACGGGGTATGGCGGTGCCATCAAGAGCGGAGGCACGCTCGTAGTCGGCGGGTCGGAGTTCTACGGCAACTACGCCGACCTCAACGGTGGCGCGATTTGGAACGACGGCGGCCTCGTCGCTGTCGGCGACACCGTGTTCGAGGGCAACCTCGCCGCTGGAGTCGGTGCAGCAATTGCGTCGAGGGGCGGGCTCGCCCTCGTGAATGGTGCCCACTTCGCGCAGAACAACGCTCAGGTGTCGGGAGGAGCGATTGGCGTCCTTGCCGGCGGTCTGCATGTTGCGGGCTCGCACTTCCAGGAGAACCGGGCTTCGTTCGGTGGAGCCATCTACGGCCAACACGACGTTTCCATCACGGTCGAGCACTCCGGATTCGAGGGCAACTTCGCCGGCAACGGAGGCGCCGTGGCGGTCGAGGAGCTGAGCGGTGTCCAGATCTTCGAGTCGCACTTCGGCGGTAATGCGGCCGACGCCAATGGCGGGGCCATCTTCGTCGAGCCCGATGTTGTTCTCGACATGCAGCGTGTCCACTTCGAGGGCAACACCGCCGGCACCCACGGCGGGGCGATCTACGTCGAGGGAGCCAGGGCCTTCGTCGCTGATAGCGAATTTCACGGCAACCACGCCGACAGCGGCGCCGGTGGAGGCCTGTTTGTGGTCGGGTCTACCGTCGTCATCGAACGGTCGGGCTTCGGAGGCAACACTGCCGCCTCGAGTGGTGGCGCAGTCATGCACTGGCGGTCAACCGGCCAGCAGGGAGGGCCAGGCTTGGTCGCGGAGAGCTATTTCGCGGGGAACTCGGCGAGAAGCGGCGGCGCAATCGCCAACAAAGGAGATTCCGGACTCCAGATCCACGGCTCCGAGTTCCACGACAACGCCGCCGAAGGCGCTGGTGGGGGAGTCCACAATTCCGGTGGGACGTCCGGAGTGCCCATTCTCTGGGTGACGGACTCAGATTTCTCAAGTAACTCGGCGGCCTGGGGAGGGGCCGTTGCCAACACCGAAGGCGGCACATTGCTCATGGATGGAACGCAGGTCATGGGCAACCATGCCGCTATCGAAGGCGGTGGCCTGCAGAACTTCAACGAAGCCACTGCAGAGGTCACCAACTCGATGTTCGCCGACAACTTCGCCGGAACGGCAGGTGGCGGTATCAGCAACGGCGGCTCGGTCGGCGGTTCGACACTGATCGCCGAAAACGTCCTGGCAGTCGGCAACCACGCCGAGGTCAATGGCGGAGCGGTGTTCGCTGACCCGTGGTCGAGAGTTTCCGTGTTGCACTCGGCGATCCTGTACAACTCTGCGGGGCAGAACGGCGGCGCAGCCTTCTTCGCAGGGCCTAATCCAAATCAGTCCTCGATCATCTACTCATGTATCGAGGGGAACACGGACACGGCGGTCTACGACTCAGGTCTCGGCTACTTCGCGGACAACTGGTGGGGTGCTGCGGATGGCCCGTCGGGCCCGACCGGGACCGGCTCGGGCGATTCCCTGCTGACCGATGGTCCGTACGAACCTTTCTCTGATGTGCCGTTGGGGCCATGTTTGTTCCCGCAGGCTCCGTGGGATCCGGGTCGTCCGTCGTCTGGGATGTGTGAGGTGTTGGTGTGGTTCGATGAGGCGACGGTTCTTGTCGATACCGATGACGAGGCTGATGAGTGGACGTTGACGGGTGTGGCCCGGTTCTATGACGCTGATCCGATGCGGGATCGGGAGACGGCTGTGATCGGCATTGCCGACTTCACCGCTGATGCGGGGGAGACGGTGGTGTTGGAGCAGCAGTGGCGCACGGCGATGTGGGCTGGGTTTGGGGGCCAGATCCGGTTTGATGATCTGGCTTTGTTGTTGAC
>JABDMN010000074.1 GCA_013001485.1 Acidimicrobiia bacterium | reverse complement strand
GTGTGGATGAGCAGGTCCGTGTACGCCTTCATGAACGGCACGGTCATCTTCACCTGTGCCCGATCCGGCAGGACCATGTCTGAGCGGTTCCGGAACTTCTTGATGAACGAGAAGATGTAGTCCCACCGTCCGGCGTTGAGCCCAGCCGAATGGTCACGCAACTCGTACAGGATCTCGTCCATCTCGAACGCGGCCGTGATCGTCTCGATCAGCACCGTGGCCCGGATGGTGCCCTGGGGAATGCCCAGCTTGTCCTGGGCATAAACGAACACGTCGTTCCACAGCCTGGCTTCGAGATGGCTCTCCAGCTTCGGCAGGTAGAAGTACGGTCCCGAGCCCTTCTCGATCAGCGTCTCGGCGTTGTGGAACAAGAACAACCCGAAGTCGAGCAAGCTTGCCGAGATGGGGCAGTTGTCGACAGAGATCCGCCGGTCGACGAGGTGCCAGCCGCGAGGCCGCACCAGCAGGGTCGCCGGTGAGTCGCCCAGGGCATACTCCTTGCCGTCTTGTGATGTGAAAGCGATCGTGCCCCGCACCGCATCGACCAGGTTCACCTGACCACCGACGACGTTGCGCCACGTTGGCGAGTTGGAGTCCTCGAAGTCGGCCATGAATCCCTGGGCTCCCGAATTGAGGCCGTTGATCATCATCTTGCGGTCGACGGGCCCCGTGATCTCCACCCTCCGGTTCTCGAGATCGGCCGGAGGCGGGGACACCTTCCAGTCCGAGTACCTGATCTCACGAGTCTCCGGGAGGAAGCCGAGCGAGCCTCCCTCATCGAGGCGACGCTCGCGATCGTGACGCAGACTGAGGAGGCCGCGGCGACGGGCATTGAAGGTGTCGTGGAGGTCTGCCACGAATGCCACAGCCTCGTCCGTAAGGATCTCGTCGAAGCGCTCCTCCATCGGGCCGGTGATCTGCACATCCATGGCTTGTCCTTCCATATTGAGTGGTGTGGGTCGTGAGCGTGCCAGCCGTTTCCGGCACTGTCACGGAAATCTGGACATAAGAATCGCTGTTCTTATATAATTCGGAAGAATCAGGAGAACAATCAGTGACAAATTCCCTCGATCCTCTCATCATCGGACAACAGGTCCGCCATCACCGCAAGCGTCGGGGTCTCACCCTCGAAGGTCTTGGGGAGCTGGTCGGCAAACCCGCCTCCTACCTCTCCCTCCTTGAGAACGGCAAGCGCGAACCGCGCCTCGGCTTGCTCAACGACATTGCTCACACTCTGGAGGTCCCGGTCTCGAGTTTGCTAGAGGCTGAGGCCCCTACCCGTCGCGCCAGGATGGAGATCGCTCTCGAGCGCAGCCAGGGAGAGGGCCTGTACTCGGAGCTCGGTCTCCCCCACCTGAAGGCCACCGCCCGCCTCCCCGACGCAGCGCTCGAGCACATTCTCGGGCTGTATGAGGCATTGCGGGCCCGCACCCTGGCAGCCACTTCGTCTCGGGAGGGAGCCCGGGCGGTCAACGCCGAGCTTCGTGCCGAGATGAAGCGACGCGGCAACTACTTCGCCGAGATCGAGCAAGCAGCCGCCGAAGCCGTTGCGGCCAGCGGCTATCAAGGCAGCCACGCTCTCACCGAGGGAGACATCGGCCAACTCGCCGCCCACTTCGGGTTCACCGTCGCCCGCGAGCGTGACGTGCCGTCGTCGCTGCGGTCTGTGGCCGATCTCCGCAACCGCCGCATCTACGTCCCACAACGCGACTCACTCACCACTCGCAGCGCCCGCTCGGTGGTCATCCAGACCCTCGGCCACTTCGCTCTCGGCCATGAGGATCCGACCAGCTTCGGTGACTTCCTCCGTCAGCGCGTCGAAGCGAATTACTTCGCCGGTGCCGTGCTCATCCCCGAGGTCGCTGCAGTACCAGTGCTAACCAAGGCCAAGAAGGAGAGGGATGTCTCGGTCGAGGATCTGCGGGACTTGTTCTACGTTTCCTACGAGATGGCGGCTCACCGGCTCACCAACCTGGCCACCGAGCACCTGGACCTGAGGATGCATTTTCTGCGCTCGGACGAGTCGGGCATCATCTGGAAGGCCTACGAGAACAACGATGTCCCCTTCCCGGCCGACGCCCAGGGCGCCATCGAGGGCATGCGGCTTTGCCGGCAATGGGGCACCCGGCAGGCATTTCACTCCCGGGACAAGTTCGACATCCACTACCAGTACACGGACACGGCGGACGGCACGTTCTGGTGCGGGACTCATGTCGAGGACAACCGTGTTGCCGCGATCACCGCAGGTGCCGACTTCGCTGACGCCCAGTACTTCCGTGGCCGTGACACCAAGCGGCACTCGGTGTCCGGATGCCCCGAACCGACCTGCTGTCGGCGCCCCGATGACGACGTCGCCGGCCGATGGGACGGCTTCGCCTGGCCTTCGGTACGACCCAACAGCCACGTGCTTGCGGCCATGCCCGTGGAGACGATTCCCGGAGTCGATCTGGCCGAGGTGTACGAGTTCCTCGACACCCACGACGTCTGAGCGTCAGACCACCCGGCCGTCGCGAACCTCGATCACAAGAGTCACCGGTCCGTCATTCACGAGCGTGACTTCCATGCGGGCACCAAACCGGCCGGTCGCAACAGGCACTCCCAGCCCGTCCAGCTCTGAGGCAACCTGTTCGACGAGCGGCTCGGCCAGGTCGGGCGGTGCAGCATCCGTGAAGGACGGGCGCTTGCCCCGACGCATGTCACCGTGAAGGGTGAACTGGCTGACGACCAGCACGGCGCCGCCGACATCAACGACCGACAGGTTCATCCGCCCCTCGTCGTCGGGAAACACTCGAAGTCCGGCGAGCTTGGCGGCGAGCGCCACCGAGTCGGTTGGTCCGTCGTCGTGGCCCACACCGACCAGCACCATCAAACCGACGCCGATCTCCCCCACCGTGTCGCCATCCACAGTGACGGTTGCCATTGAAACTCGTTGGACGATGGCCTTCATTGCGAGCGAGCGAGGCGGGCCAGAACGAGTACCGCACCCGCGCCGGCGGCCGCGAAGAGGAGGGTTGTGACGATCGGATCGGCAGGCATCTCCAGCGTTGCGGATTCAGTGCCGTCAGGCCACGGCCACAGCACCCGCAGCGACCCGGCCATGAGACCGACGAGGGCGGCCATCACAACGTCGTGGTGGTGCTCGAGCAGCCAGTGGAGAAGTGAGGAGAACAACGCCAGTCCGATCACAGCACCGATACCGAAAACCACGACGACGTCCATTTCGCGGTCGCGAATGGCATCGATCACGTCGTCGTACATACCGATCGCAAGCAGAATGAATGCGCCGGACCCCGGGGAGAATCATTGCGCAGATCGCGACGGCGCCGGCGACGAACACCACCACAAGGGTGGGCTCGGCGATGGGGCCTGATTGCACACCGAGCACCAGGAACACTGCGACCGCCGCAACTGTTGCGACGACTGCCTCTCGCATCCCGGGCCGGCTGATGAGCCCCCAGGCAATGAAGATCGAGGCGGCCACGAGCCCAAAGAAGAGTCCCGATGTCTCGATCGGATAGTCGTCACGCAGCGTTCCGATCACCGAGGCAAGCGCCACGATGGCGATGGCGATGCCGGCAAGGATCGACAACAGGAAGGGCCAGTCGACGGCCTTGAGGCGACTCCTGAAACCTTTGCCATCCCCTCTGATGAGTCGACCGAGGGCGTGAGACCCGAGCCTGATGTTCGACACCAGTCGGGGATAGATACCGAGGACCAGGGCGACCGTGCCGCCTGATACGCCGGGCACCACGTCGGCAGAGCCCATCAGGAAGCCGCGGACGACGTCGAGGAGGCGATTCACCGGGCGGAGGCTAGGCGGGGAGGGTTCAACGCCATGGGCATGAAGGATGGCGTCGGCAACCGCGAGCGAATCGACGTCATACTCGCCGGCTTCGACCCGGCCACGGAGCTGCCGGATCCGCTCGTCGCGTTCTGCCATGGGTCGAAATGTACCGCTACTCCGGGATTGGCTCAGCCGCGGGCTGGAGGTAGCCGGTGATCGCGGCAGCCGCCGTTCGGCCGGCGCCCATGGCGAGGATCACGGTGGCGCCTCCGGTGACGATGTCGCCACCTGCATAGACGCCGGGGATGTTGGTCGCGCCGTGCTCGTCAACCGCGAGGGTTCCTCGTCCACCCACGGC
>JABDMN010000067.1 GCA_013001485.1 Acidimicrobiia bacterium | reverse complement strand
TCTGGCGCGCAGGGAAGGGCCCGGCTACGTGCTGAGAGCCATCGATCGGGCTGGCCGGCCGATCGTTGCCAACGCTCTGGGTATCGCCGTCGCCCTGACGGCTCTGTGGGTGTCACCGTTGAAGTCGCACCACCAGGTATCGATGATTATGTGGGTGGCGATGGCAGCGGCCGCCCTTGCCGCGTTGTTGGTGATTCCGGCGTTTCTCGACAGAGACAGCGTCTCCCCGGACTGAACGCCCGACTCACCCCGGATCCGGTGAACAGGTACGCTCGGCTACAGGAGGATCGATATGCCGCTGTTCATGGACCGCCACGAGTTGGGCGTTGGGACTACTGCTGAAGATGTCGCTCGTGCCCACATGGCCGATCTCGGCATCCAGGACAAGTTCGGGGCCAAGTACGTTTCCTACTGGTTCGACCACGCCACCGGCGCCGCGTTTTGTCTTGTCGAGGCCGACAGTGCCGAGATCGCTTCGGCGGTACACGCCGAGTCCCACGGCATGGTGGCCAACCAGATCATCCCGGTGGATGAGCAGGCGGTTTTCGGCTTCTACGGAGAAGTGTCCGACCCCACCGAGAAGGGGACGCCGCCAGATTCGCCCTTTCGGACAGTGCTCTTCACCGACATGGAAGGGTCGACCGAGCTGACGCAGCGTCTCGGTGACGCTGCCGCAATGGACCTCGTCCGCACCCACGACACGGTTATTCGTGATGCGCTCGGGAATCATCAAGGTCGCGAGGTGAAGCACACCGGCGACGGCATCATGGCGGCTTTCGATTCGGTGTCCCGGGCGTTGCAGGCGGCTGCCGAAGTCCAGCAAGCGCTCGTCGGCCAGGGTTCTCCTATCAGTGTCAAGATCGGCATCAGCGCGGGTGAACCAGTCGCCGAGGGAGACGACCTCTTTGGTGCGACCGTTCAGCTCGCCAGCCGGCTCACCGACAAGGCGAACGGCGGAGAGATCCTGGTGAGCACCACCGTTCGCGATCTTGCGCTTGGCAAAGGCTTCGCCTTTGGCCCCTCGGACGTGTGGGAACTCAAGGGCTTCCCCCAACCCGTCGAGGCCTGCCGTCTCGATTGGGAGTGACCGGCCCGGCCTCCTGAGTCCCTACGCCGGCTCGTGATCGAAGAAGTGGGCGTTGTGCATGAAACCGTGCACTGAGAACGGCTTCGTCGCCTCCTGATGACTTGGTGGGAACACCACAGCAGTGGCGACAGCGCCGACAATGCAGGCGACTCCACAGATCGAGAACGCCAGCGGGAAGTTGCCCAGGTCACCGAGCCATCCACCGAGGATCGGGAAGACGATCCCCCCGGCGCCATAGCTGAGAAACACCCAGGGGTAGTTCTGGCCGACCGCATCGTTGCCGAACTCGTCCGCGGTGAGAGCGGGGAACAGGGCGAAGTTTCCGCCGAAGTTGAAGCCGATCAGCGTCGCTCCCAGGTAGAGCATCCACTCCGTCCCTGCCATCGGGATGAACAGGAACAGGAGGACTCCCTGGCTGGCCGCCATGATCACCACCGAGTTCTTGCGTCCGAGCCGATCACTCATTGCGCCCCAGGCCAGCCGACCGATCCCGTTGGCGAGTGAGAAGAACACCGCCATTGCGGTGCCGGCTATGGCGTCGGCGTCTGCCTCGAGGAGGCCGTTGTCTGTGAGCGCCTCGATGGGGTAGAGCTTCATCAGCCCGATCGCCATCAACCCGGCTCCTGCGGAAACGGCGAACGTCAATGAGATGAGGTGGAACTGCGGGGTGCGCAGCATCTCGCGGGGAGTGAAATTCTCGCCGCCTTCGCCGACCTTCTCTGGTGGGGTGAAGCCCTCGGGAAGCCAGCCCTCCGGCGGCATCCGCATTGCTGAGCTGCCGATGAGCACGAGCACCGCAAAGGCGATGCCATAAGTGATGAACGTGCTCCCGATGCCCATGTTGTCGATGAGTTCGCCCCATGACCCGGCGAGCTTGACCCAACCCAACGCGCCGAATCCGAAACCTGCCACGGCGAGACCGGTGATCATCCCCTTCTTGTCCGGGAACCATCGCATCCCGACTGCGATCGGCACCACGTAGGCGAGCCCGATCCCGGCTCCTCCGATGACGCCGACACCGAGCAGGACCAGCCAGAAGTTGGTGCCGCTACCGAGACCTGCGATCACGTAGCCGATTCCGAGGGTGACGCCGCCGGCGATTGCCAGGTTGCGTGGGCCCCAGACCTTGAGCCGTCGTCCGGCGTACACCATGACCAGAGCGAAGCTCGCCAGGCCGACGGAGAACACGATCTGCGTCCGCAGCTTGCTCCATCCAGCGTCCTGGAGGGTCGGTGTGAACACGGACCATGCGTAGATGGCTCCGAGACACAGCTGGATCAGGATGGCACCGATGACCACTCGCCACCGGTTCATCACGCGTTCTTCGGCCATGGTTCTCCTCGTTGGGATCGATCTGGCTCGACCGTATCAATAGGTGCGGCGCAGCCCAGGGGCCGTTGGGCCAGTCGATCCGGGTCTGTTGGCGGTGCCGTTTGGCACGCATCGTCTACGGTCGACGCATGTCATTTCGAGATCGCGGTGGCTGGTGGGTGGTTGCGCAGTTCTTGCTGTTCGGCGCCATTGCGGTCGCAGCATGGACCGAGGGGCCCGAAGTGAGCGGTGGCGCTCTGTGGGCGACCATCGTCGGGTTCGTGCTCCTGGCCGATGGAGCGACCCTTGCGGTCCTCGCCTTCTCCGCGCTCGGCTTCAACGTGACCATCTTCCCGAAGCCGGCAGAAGGGTCGCTGTTGGCGACGGAAGGCGTGTATCGCTTCGCCCGTCATCCCATCTATGGCGGAGTGATCTTGTTGTTCGTCGGCGGAATGCTGCTGGTCGACAGCCTCATCGGGCTCGGTTTGGCCGTGGCTCTGGTGCCGTTCTTCTGGGCGAAGGCCGAGCACGAGGAAGGGTTGCTGGCCCACCGGCACCCGGAGTACGAGAGCTATCGCTCCGGTGTGCGGTGGCGGCTGATCCCGTTCCTGCTCTGACTTATGAGGCGCGGAAGCCGAGGCCCTCGGTAGGGGCCTGAATCGTCAGGCGGGGTCCGTCGAGCAGGTAGGTCTCTGCAGCCTCGAGGACCCGGAAGAACATCGCTTCCTGCTCCATGGCTCCGGCGTCGGCGCAGGCTCGCTCGGTGAAGGTGAGGTTGGTGATCTCGACCCGTCCGTTCTCGATGATCGCCCGAGCCGAGTATTCGTTACATCCGCCCGACCCGGAGATCTCGTCGCCGTCGAACACCAGCGTCGGTTCGACGCCGATGAATGGCGTGGAGACCGCGTCGAGGGTCATGACCTCGCTGAGAACCCAGGTGGTGCCGATCAACGGCACGGCGGGAGCATCGATGGGGGCCACGTACTCGATCAGCCCGGCACCCTGAGAGTCTCCGATGGTGAGTGTCCCGCCGTCGAGCGTCCACAGGTCGGCTGCGAGGAGGATCTGGACGACCGTCTGCTCCTGGTCCATCAGCGGCTGCTCGCACCCCATCTCGGTCTGTCCGATCTGGTCGATCGAGATCGACCCCTCACCGAGACTCACCGATCCGAACCACGAGTTGCAGCCGGTGGTCCCGCCAACGCCGTCAGCAGTGAATTCGATGGTCGGAGGGCTATTGAGGGCAATGGGGTAGTCGGTGCCCTGCCACTCGATGCGCGATCCGACCCACGAGGTGCCGAGGAGGTCGGTGCCGCCAGGAGGCTCAGTTGTGGTGGTCGGAGCCACCGAATCGCAGCCGACGAGGAGGAGTACAGCCATAAACGCAAGCAGGTGTTTTCGCATGTGCTTGTGACGCTACGCCGACGGTACGAGGTTCCAGCAATTCGCATTCAAGGTTTCACCATGAGTAGTCGATAACCACTCTTGGTACTCGCACGTTCGGGCCTTCACTGGCCCGATTTCCACGAAAGGACCCCGATCCATGCCATTACTTGCTAGCACACGGCTGCGCAGCCTTATTGCTGTCATTTCAGCCGTGGTGCTTATTGCTGGTCTGGCGCTCGCCAATGCGGCGCCGGCCCTTGCCATCGGTCTCGACTCCGATGGCGACATGCTCTTCGACTCCGATGAGATCGACATCTGGGGTACCGACCCCTTCAACCCGGACACCGATGGCGGTGGCATGTGGGATGGCGAAGAAGTCAACTACTGGGGTACGAACCCGCTCGACCCGTTCGACGACTACTTCGGCGACCCGTGCATGATCGATC
>JABDMN010000047.1 GCA_013001485.1 Acidimicrobiia bacterium | reverse complement strand
GGGCCAGGGCCGAGAACACGATGGGTAGGGCTGCGGTGAACGACGAATCGAGCGACGTGATCGAGTGGGCGGCGGCTCCGGCAACGGTCGCTCGAGCGCGATCTCCGGAGAAGCGGGAGGCGAGGCCTTGAGCCGACCGAGCGCCGACGGCACCGAACCGGGCCATCACGATCGGGCTGCGAGGCACACCGAGGACCGGGTTGAGCACTCCGTCGATGAGCGCCTCGGCACTGCGCACGAACGGTTTGATCAGCTTGCGATACGCCCGCCCGTCGACACCGAAGTGGTCGGCCGTCTCATCGAGATCCGGGAACACGGCTGCGACGTCGCCGCCGGGCAGCGGCTGGGCGACGGGAAGATCCGGATGGACCCACTCCAGGCCGTGTTCGTGCAGCGGCAGCGAGGAGAAGTAGGGCGAGGCGGCCGACGTCGGCAGTACTGCGGCGCAGATGTCGTGGCGGAACCCGGGAAGGGTGAGCTCAGCGGTGCGGGTTCCCCCGCCGATCGTGTCCTTGGCCTCGATCAGCAACACATCGAGGTCGTGTCGAGCCAGTTCGATGGCGGCGGCGAGTCCGTTGGGCCCTGAGCCGACGACGACGGCGTCGCGCTCAGGCAACGAGAGGAGGGTGGTCGAGGCGCATCTGCGCCCAGCGGGCGGGGAGGATCCAGCGGAACTTGGTCGGTGCCAGTGGCCGCATTGTCTTGATCATCGACAGGTTCACATCCAGCCAGCGTTGTTGAGCGCCGGTCCACGTGATCCCGTACAGCTCGCGCAGCCGGGGGTCGAGAGTGCCGACGGCGGCGAAGGCGACGAACTTCCAGATCGGCTTGATGCGGAGCGGCACCATGCTCTTGGTGATCAGCTCGGCGACCTCGATGGCGACGTCGGAGAGGACAAGCCGGCCCGATCCGATCATGTCGCTGACGTATGCCTCCATGTCGGCGTAGGTGCGGGGGAGGAAATCGGCCGGGAGCAACAGGAGGTCTGCGGCGAGCTTGTTCTCCTCGTGGTACTGGTCCTTCTCGGCAGTGGTCATTTCGGCGACGGTCAGTTCGTAGAAGTCGATGGTGGCCACCTCGAGGGCGGCGTGCACCCACAGCAACTGCTCCCAGTCGAGCGCGTCGTACCACTCCCCGGTCAGGTCGTCGACGCCGTGGATCACCTTGTGGAGCTTGTTGATGCGGGTGGCCGCCTCCTCGGACTCACGTTGGGAACCGAACGTGACGAGATGCTGGAGCTGGAGGGTGCGGATGAGTCGTGCCCACGGGTCACGGCGGTAGCCGCCGGTCTGGCGGGCCCCCGCGGCGATCAGCGGGTGGGCGGCGTGCATCAGGAGGGCGCTGGCGCCACCGAACATCGTGGTGGTCTCCCGATTGACCTTCCACATCATCGAATTCGGTCCGAAGAATCCCGGGTCGTCCATGGGCCAGACGATATACCGGCGCCACCTGTTAGCCGCACACGGCTTCAGGCTGCTGGGGGTGGTGCCGATACACCCGAAACCACTCCGGAGCGCGTGCATGGCCGTAGCCGAGATCAGACTGGCCGATGAGACCACTCGTTGGTCCCATCACCGCGGTGCCGTCATCGCAGTGCTCGGCAGTGTCGGAGCCGGGCTCATCTGGTTCCTGGCCAAGGTCTTCCTCGGCCAGAGTGCCCTGCTCGGTGGCTACGTCGCCGCCCTCGCCGTGCTGATCGGTGTGGGCGCCGGCTATGGCGCCCTGTACGGATCGGACCGCCGTCGCGGAACGCCTCTCCAGATCATCGCCGTGGCCGTGACCCTGGTGTCTCTCGTGGTGTTTCAGGATCTCGTCATGCAGGTGCACGTGGTGCGTCTCGAGCAGGCACTGGCCGAACAGGGTCTCCAGTTCGCTCAGGAGATCACGTTCGCCGATCGGTTTTCGGAGGGCTTCTTCGGCACCAACTTCGTCGATCTCTCCAAGGTCGCAGAGGAATCCGGTGGCGCCACCGCCGTTCCCGGGCTCATCTTCTGGGTGATTGCCCTCGTGTACGCCATCGCCATTCCCCGCAAGTACGACAAGTACGGACCCACATGAGAAAAGCCCCGGGGGACCGGGGCCTCTCTCAGATGGTGGACCTGCCCGGCTCGGGCAGTCCCTGCAGTTTCTTGCCGATGTGCTCGAGCCAACGCCCGACGGCCTGCTTGATGTAGCTCCGTTCGTCGACCGGTGCCTCGCCGGCGGGGCGGCGAAGCCGGTCCTCGTTGATGGCTCTTGCCAGGTTTTCGTTGAAGATCATGGTGCTCCTCCGGTGGAGTTGAAGTGACGGGCCCTCAGGCCTGGGGGCGGTTGTGGCGCTCGTAGTAGAGCTCTCTGGCAATGGCTCGTGCCAGCGTCTGGTTGGTCATCATGACGTTCCTCCGGTGGGTGTCAGGAAGGCTTCGAGAAGCTGTCCTGCTTGGGGTACTGCGTCGGTGCGCAGGCTGTATTCCTTGTCTCTGCCGATGGTGACCCGGACGAGTCCGGCGTCACGCAACATGCCGACGTGGTGGTGGACGGTGGACTTGGCGAGTTCGAGACGCTGAGCCAGGTCGCCGAGGCTCGATGGCTCATCCTTGAGGACGCCGAGGATGCGAAGCCGCTTCTCGTCGCCAAGCGCCTTGTACATCTTCACCACCCACAGCGGTGGTGCGTCAGGGTCCTCCTCGATGTGCGCCGAGGCTCCGTAACACAGGATCTTGAGGCTGCCGCTGTCCGTGATGATCACCCACGGCCGTGAGGCGATGGTGGGGACCAGCACGACCCCGGTGGTTCCGGTGCCGACATCCACCGCGATGCCGTTGGTGGCGATCTCGATGGCCTGCTCCGGGGCGATCCGGCTCGCCAGGGCGGCCTTCATGCCGGCGTCGCGGGCCAGGATCTCGGCAACCTCGGCAGAATCGGTGAACACCTCGTCTGCGAAGCGACGCAGGATGTCGACCAGCGTCTCCCGAGTCTTCTCAGGGCTCACCTCGAGGAGATGGCGGAGGGCGCCGCGTTCGTCGCCCGAGCACGATCCTTCGATGACCCGGTCGATGGCCTCGGAGTCACCGGCGACCGCACCGGCGAGATCGCCCGATGCCGGGAGTTTGTCGCTCAACGCAGACACGATCCGCTCCCGCAGCACCAGGGGGTCGGTGTCGGCAACGTGGTCGATGAACGAGTCGATATCGGATGCCCCGGATTCGTACGCCATCCCGATCATCGAGATCCATACCTGGGATGAACCGGCGACGGTCAGATGATCACGCAGCTCGGGGGAAGCACCCTCGAGGGCTG
>JABDMN010000046.1 GCA_013001485.1 Acidimicrobiia bacterium | reverse complement strand
GCACAGGAACGACCACTCTGCGCGCGATGGACTTTCACCCGGTCACCGAAGTCCTGTACGCCGGCGGGGGAAGCACCTTTGGGACGATCAACCAAAGCTCCGGCGTCTTCACCAGCATTGGCACCTTCGGGTCCGGGAACGGCTCTAGTGGAGTCCGGACGTTCGACAACGTTCAGGCGCTGGCGTTCGATCCGACTAGCGGTGTCCTCTATGCCGTGCACGTCGAGGGCACCAGCGACAGCTATCTCTTTGCGGTTGACCCCGCTACCGGCTCAGCGGTCACGGACTTCTTCGGCAGCGACGAGTACGTGAGGATTCAGACCACCGCCACGCGGAAGCTGGTGTGGGCGATCGCCATCGATGACCTTGGGCAGATGTACGGCATCCAGACCAGTAGCGGAGATGGCGCTGTCAGGTTCGTCCGAATCAACAAGGTCACCGGCGCCAGGAACGACGTCTCGACGCTCGATACCTACATATTGCGTGGCATGACTCTCACCGACACGGGTGAACTGTGGGTGTCCGGGAAGACGACCGGCCCCACCGTCCACGGGATGTACCGCATCAACCCAGCGACGGGAGCGATCGTCGAGACAGTGCCGATCGACAATGGTGCCGACTACCAGTCGATCGCTGCTCAACTCACCCTCACCGCAACGCTGATCACCGGTACCGTTTTCGAGGACATCACAGGAGACGCCCTGCACGATGGTGGGTATCCGGGCGACGCCGGTGACAACCCTCCGGTCGCCGGTGCCCAGGTCTATCTCTACGTAGACGCCGGAACCGCGGGCCCCGACAACGGAGACGCTCTGTCAGGAGTGGTGCCAAACCCGGCGACAACCGACGCGAACGGTCACTACGCCTTCTATGGAGTCCCCGACGGCAACTATTACGTGGTCGTCGATTCACGCACGATCGCGCCGACTGCCGGCATCAACGGTGGGTTTGCTCAGGGTGATGTGTGGGCCCAGCAGACCTACGGCGGCATCGGCACTGCCTTTGGAGCCGGGGCAGGGTGGGGTTGGTCGGCCACGCCACGTGCCGTCTATGGGGGCTACTCCGGGTATCAGACCGCCGTGGCTGTATCGGACACGTTCACTCCTGCAACGCCGGGGGACGCCGAGCATGTCAACCGGGTGGTCGTGTCTGGCGGAGCCTCGGTCACCGACGTCGACCTCGGGTTCTCGTTCAACGTGGTCACCAATTTGGGTGCCCCCGGTACCGAAGACGACGACGGCGGCGCCAACCGCACCGTGCAGGGGTCGCTGCGCCAGTTCATCCAGAATGCCAACGCGATTGTCGGCCCGAATGCCATGTACTTCGCCACCGAGCCGGTGTTCGATCCCACCGACACCGCAGGCATCCACGAGTGGTACAGCACCACGATCACCAACAACCTGCCCACCATCACCGATCCCGACACCACCATTGACGGGTCGCTGTGGGACTCGACACGGTCTGGCCTTGGAAACGCTCGCAACATCAACAGCGTGACTCTCGGGTACGTGGGAGGAGTCGGCACGGGCGCCGATGGCGTTTCGGGCAATGGCGACGACATGACGCTCGACGGGGTGCCCGGTCCCGAACTCGAGATCAACGACGGCCCAGGCTCGACGAGCGGCATTCTCTCGACCGCGAGCCGGACGACGGTTCAGCACATCTCGATCTGGGGCTTTGGTGTCGTCGGCGACGACGGCAACATCCGGATCGGACCCCACGGGTCGAACATCACCGGCATAGACATCAACAACGTCGTGCTCGGTACCGGCGCGAACGCCTTGGCCGATCCGGGAGCTTCGCGCACCCTGGGATCGAACGTCATCGCCGAAGACGCCACATCTGGTGCCCTTCCAGCTGAGCTGAACTCGATCACCGACAGCATCCTCGTGTTCACGGACGCCAGCAACGTGTCGCTGGCGAACGAGGGCGGCTGGTTGATCCAGGGCAACGAGATCAACGGAGCCGGGATCGGAGCCGCCAACGGTCAGTACAAGGACGCCATCTCCCTCGGGGGCTCACCGTCAGGCCACACCATCATCGGCAACTACATCGGCGGCGCTCACGGCGTCGGTGTCGACACCTGGCAGGACCCGGGCGGCCACACCGTCACAGACAACACGATCACCAACAATGGTCTGTCCGTCATCGTCGAGGAGCAGGCCGGCGTTCGTCTGTTCGGGACCGGCTCAACGGTGGAGCACAACATCATCAGTGGGAATACGGGCGCCGCCGTCATCATCGTTGGCGAGCGTCAGCCGACGCTGCCCACGTGGTCTGCGGGGACCGGCAACCTGATCTCCGAGAACGAGTTCGGTGCGAACACCACCATCTCGATCGACCTCGTCGAAGCCACCGACAGCGACATCACCCATGGCCTCGGTGACGGCGTCAACGGCAACAACTCGGACAACAACGAGCTGACCACTGGCAACCTTGGCATCGACTCTCCGGTGATTACCGCTGCAGTTTCGAGCGGGGGTTCCGTGACTGTCAGCGGCACCCAATTCAACTGTGACACTTGCACCGTGGAGGTGTACGCGGCAGTCGCCGACGGCGACGGGTCGGACACAGTGGGACTCGACGATTTCGGCGAGGCCATCACCTATCTCGGCAGCGCAACCGTGTCGGGCACCACTTGGTCTCTCGTGGCTACGCCAGCGGTCATCCCAACGGACGTCACCGCTCTTGTCTTCGACGGCGCCAGCAACACCTCCGAACTGGCTCAGAACGAGCCCGTTGTGCTCGCTGCCGACTTCGTCGGGCGAGTGTTCCACGACATCGTCGGCGACCAGCTCGCCGACGACGGCGACGCCGACCTTGAAACCAACGATGCCAACAACCCTTGGCTCCCTGGCGTCGACGTCTACCTCTACGAGGACACTGGGCCGCTCATCGGACAGCCGGATGTCGTGGACGCCCTCTACGTCGGCCCGACCAACCCGGTGACGACTGATGCCAACGGCCGCTTCCAGTTCCTCGGACTGCCCGCCGGCCGCACGTTCTATGTGGTCGTCGACTCGACGACCGTCTCTCCGCCGGCGACTACTGCGAGCACCGACTCCTACTGGGCAGAACAGACCTACGGCCCGGCCGGCTCTCTGGTCGGAGGCGCACCTACTGGTGTCAACGGTCCGCTGTACGGCGGAGACGACGCCGCGGTGGAGGACACCTTCGGCGGCACCACTCTGACCGGTGCCGAGCACATCGCCCGCCTCGCCAGCGCCAACCCGGGTATCTCGGATCTGTACTTCGGGTTCTCCTTCAACGTCGTCGTCAACGTCGATGCCAATGCGGGTGGCAGCGCCATCCAGGGATCACTCGACCAGTTCATCCAGAACGCCAACAAGGTCGACGGGGCGAACGCCATGCGCTTCGTTCCGGGAGTCGCCACCAACGCACCCTCGTGGTGGCGCATTGACTACACCCCAACGGTCAACCCACTCAGTTCGATCAACGACGCGGACACAACCATCGACGGCACCGCCCACAGCTCGGGCGACGGGACGACGCCGGTTGATCCAAACTCGGGATACATCGGTGCCAACGCCACGGGAGGCCTCGTCGTCGGTGTCGATGGCCTGCCATTGGTTCAGGTGGAGAAGCCCGAGCTGGAGATCATCAACGATGGCCTTCGTGTCGACATCAGCGGCGGTCTGGTTCCGAACAACACCCGCATAACGGCGCTCAGCATCTGGGGCGCAACCAGCAGCGTCGATATCGGGCTCGGCGTCATCGACGGCATCGTCGTCGAGCGTGCCGTGGTTGGGTCACCTCCGGATGCACTGGCCGACCCGGGTGGGGGCGGCGTGTGGGCAATCGGCGCCAGCTCGACGGCATCGGTACCGGCACAGGGCGGCGTCATCCGCGACAGCCTCGTCGGGTTCGTCAATCAGGCAGGCATCACCCTGGAGACGGCGTCGGCCGACTGGACCGTCTCTGGCAACGAAGTCACCGACACCGGGAACGCACCGTCGGCGTATGACGCCGTTCTTCTGTGGGGCGCAGCGGCCGTCGTCACCGGCAACTACATCCACGACAA
>JABDMN010000024.1 GCA_013001485.1 Acidimicrobiia bacterium | reverse complement strand
ACGCAGTTCCGTTGGCTGCCTTCGGCGGGTGGAGAACTGCGGCTCTGGAGTCGGTGCAGGGTTGTGTCCGGGGGGTGTGTCCGGGGCTACTGGATGGCTTGGGTGGTTCTGAGGTGGGTGATGGTGTCGGGGTCGTAGCCGGCCTCGGTGAGCACGACGTCGGTGTCAGCGCCTGGGGGTCGCGGTGGTGACGGTGCGCCAGGCGGTGAGGCTGAGAATCGGGGGGCGGGGGCGGGTTGGGTGGCGCCGTCGACGTCGATGAAGACTTCTCTGGTGGTGTTGGCGGGATGGGTCGGTGCCTCGTCGAGCGAGAGGACGGGTGCGACGCATGCATCGGTGCCCGCGAAATGGTCGGCCCACTCGTCACGGGACCTGGTCCGGAAGGTCTCGGCGATGGTCCGGCGCATCGCGGGCCAGGTCGAGGCGTCGTACTGCTCCGGCGGCTCGTCGATGCCGAGTCCTGTCATGAAGGCCGCATAGAACTGGGGCTCGAGGGCGCCCACGGCGATGAATCGGCCATCGGCGCATTCGTAGGTGTCATAGAACGGGCTCCCTCCATCGAGCAGGTTCGACTCGCGGGTCGAGGTCTGGAGGCCCGACGCCTTCATCGAATGCGCCATGGTCGTCAGGACGGCGGTTCCGTCCACCATCGCGGCATCGACCACCTGGCCGCCGACTCGGTCTCTGGCCAGCAAGGCTGAAAGGATGCCGGCGACCAGGAACATCGACCCTCCACCGAAGTCACCGACGAGGTTGAGAGGCGGAGGAGGAGGCGAGTCGGCTCTCCCGATCGGGTGCAACGCCCCGGCGAGGGCTATGTAGTCGATGTCGTGACCCGCGGTCTGGGACAACGGGCCGGTCTGGCCCCACCCGGTCATCCGCCCGTAGATCAGATCCGGGTTGCGGTCGTGGCAGGCGTCGGGACCAAGACCAAGGCGCTCCATCACGCCGGGACGCAGACCCTCGATGAGGAAGTCGGACCGTGCGATGAGATCGAGCGCAACCTCGATCCCCGCTTCCATCTTGAGGTCTATGACGACCGACCGGCGGCCTCTCAACAGGTAGTCGGAGCCCGGCGACACGGATGCCGCCAACGCAGATGGACGGTCGATGCGGATGATGTCGGCACCGAGGTCGGCGAGGACCATGGCGGCAAATGGTGTCGGTCCAAGACCGGCGAACTCGAGGCCGGTCAGCCCTGCGAGCGGTCCGTCACCCACGCCGAACGACCGTGTCGCCTGTGGTCGGATCCTTGTCGAGGACGATGAGGTCCTCGATGCGCTCCCGCATCTCAGGAACATGACTCACCACCACGACGAGTCGCTCCCCGTCTCCGGTGATGAGGCGCTCGATGCCGTCCATCGCCAGCGACAGGTGCTCGGGGTCGAGCGAGCCAAAGCCCTCGTCGAGGAAGAAGGCGTCGAGCCTGCCCCCGGAGCGGCTCACCATCTCCGCGAGGCCGAGAGCCAGAGCGAGGGAAGCGAGGAAGGTCTCCCCTCCAGACAGGCTCTCCGACTTGCGCTGCCCTTCGGCTGCAGCGAGGTCGATGATGTCGAACTCCTCGCCGCTGAAGCGATATCGCCCGCTGCTGAGGTCCTGGAAATGATCGGAACCGAGGTCGGCGAGGCGGACGCGCTCATCGTCGAGCAGGTACCGAACGAAGCGGGAATCGGTGAGGTCCGAAGCCACCTGCTTGTACCGCTCGACATCGAGGGTGAGGCGATCACGTTCCTCGATGTCCCCCTCGGCGGCCGCAATCACGGCCTCGTCACGTTCGATCTGTGCACCGAGAAGATCCAGCGTGGTCTGGGCCTTGGTGCGCTCGGCCTCGAAGTCGACCACCTCGAGCTCTTCCAGAAGGGCTCGATGCTCGGTGCGGGCGGTTTCGAGCTGCGCGGAGGCTTCCTGGCGAGTCGCCTTCGCCGTCGTCACCCGGGCCTCCCAGGCGGCTTCCAGCTCATCGAACGCCTTGCCGAGGGCCTTCGCCGACCCGTCGGGGACTGCGATGTCGAGAGACAGAGCGGCGACCACCGCGTTGATCGACGATTGCAGGTCCGCGAGGTTGCGGCCGACGGCCTGTTCGGCCTTGATCGCCTCATCGTGGTTGCGGCGCACCGCCTCGACGTTGCGACGAGCAGCATCACGACGCTCGGTCAGGTCGGCGAGCTGCTTCCTGAGCCCGGAGAGGGCGGTGTCTGTGTCCTCGGACCCGAGCACCCCGCTGAGCTCCTCGACATGGGCGGCGAGGGCGGCTTCGGCCTCGGTGACCAACACCGACTCGGCGGCATGTGACTCGGCGGCTCCTGCGGCGTCTCGCTCGGCCGTTGCCAGCGCCAGCCGGGCGGCCTCGGCGTCGTCTGCGGCGGCGCGCCGAGCCTTTTCGGCTCCGCTGCGGGTGGACCGAGCTCGTTCGAGTTGCTTCTCCAGCGAGTCGAGGTCGACCGATGACCGAGGAGGGGGAAGCTCGTGAACGTCCTGGTCGCACACCGGGCACGGCGATCCGGCGGCGAGCGAGGTGCGCAGCGCCGCAGCCATGTCGGCATGCCGGCCGTCGTCGAGAGCCGCGGCAGCGGCGGCCACCGACTCCTCTGCCTTGGTCAGGTCGTCCTGGGTGGTCGCCAAGGCGGCCCTGGCGACCTCCACACGCTCAGCGAAGGTGCGGGCCTCCGCTGAGCGCTGCGCCTCGAGCTTGGCGACTTGCTCCTGACGCTCCCGGGTCTTGCGGAGGGTCTCGTGGAGCGACGGGGTCAGTGCCACCAGCTTGGCGGCCTGCTCGATGGTCTGACGGAGGGCGGGCTCATCAGCGGCCTCTTCCTCGGCGACCTGGAGTGCCGACTGGGCGGCGTCGAGGCTCTCTGCCAGTTCGGCGCGACGCTCGGCGGCCCCGGCGCCCTCGGCGACGACCCGCTCTACGTCGGGACGCGACGGCATCCGGTCACGGAGGCGGTCGATGGTTCCCAGAGCAAGGTCGACCTCTTCCAGGCTCTTCCCGGCGTCGGCAATTCGTCGGTCGAGATCGGTCAACTTGGGCTCGGCCTTCTCGAGGATCTCGAGCCGTGCCGTGGTCTCGGCGACCGTCACCTTGCGATCCGCAAGCGCCGCCATCACCTCGTCGATCCGGTCGAGCCTGCCCGTGACCACGCCGAGCGCGGCGTCGGCTTCGGCAGAACGGGTTCGGGCGAGCTCGCGCATGACGCCGAGCCGTTCGTGTCCGAAGACACCCTTGAGCACGGCATCGCGCTGAGCGGGCCGAGCGGAGAGGAACTCGGCAAAGCGGCCCTGGGCCAGGAGGACGGATCGGGTGAAGGCGTCGAAGTCGAGACCGAGCAGCTCGACGACCTTCTCGGTGACGTCGTCGGCCTGCGTGATCTTCTCCAAAGCCTCAGCGTCGTCCGTGTCGCCGCTGAGCAGAGTCAGGACATGCTGGCTCTGGCCCTTGCGCCGCAGGGACCGCATGACTTCCCACACCTGGCCGTCGACCTCGAAGCGCAACGAGACACCGCCGCCGTCGGCTCGTTGATGGATGAGCGAGCGAACCGACTTCCCCACGGCAGGGGTGCGGCCATAGAGCGCCAGTGCCATCGCATCGAGCAGCGACGACTTGCCCGAACCGATCGGTCCGACGACACCGACGAGACGCCGATCCCGAAAGTCGAAGACGTGCCCTTCGCCGCGGTACGACCGGAAGTCGCGCAGACGGAGTTCAAGGGGCCGCAACGGACGCCTCCTCGAGAAGCGAGCGGAACGCCTCCATCAAGTGCTCGGGTGCCTCGACGCCGGTGGTGTCGCGGTGGTAGTCGGCGTACAGCTCGTCGAGGGCCCGACCTGCCCTGGTCTGATGGTCGGTCTCGGCACGCGGGTAGTCGGCCTGGACTTTGACGACGAACTCGAACTCCTCGCGAGCCCGGTCGGCGAGACCGGGATCCGGCCCGGCGGTTGCCACGGTGAGGTCCAGGTATGCCTCGTGAACGTCGTCCCTGGCGAGGATGTCGGCCCACTCGCCACTGGCTCGCACCAGCCGGCGACCCCCGGTGAGGGGTACCGACCTGGTGGCAGCGGGGAGACCGGGCTCGACGTCGACGATGACGACTCGCTTCTCCTCCCCGGCTTCTCCGAAGTCCAGTTCGAGCAGCGACCCGGCGTATTCGGCGGGAACCCTGGCGCCGGGAACCTTCTGGGGGGCGTGGATGTGGCCCATCGCCACGTACTGGGGACCGGGCGGGATGGCTTCTGCGGTGGCGGCGTAGGCCTCACCGATGTGGAGCTCGCGCTCGCCGCGGGGTGCGCCGTGACCATGGACCTTGGACCCGCCGACGAGGAAGTGAGCCAGCAACAGCGACACGCCATCGCTGCCGGCCCGTTCGGCGGCCTCCGTGGCATACGCCTCCGAGATCAAGCGCAGCTTGTCGGCGTAGCGCGAGTACCAGTCGCCGGCATCTGACATGAAGTCGACCACCTTGCCCTCCCTCAGGAAGGGGAAGCACGACACGACTGCCCGGCCGGCGCGGGTCTCGATCTCGAGCACGGCTCCTTCGTTGGGTCGCTTGATGTCGCCGACGAGGTGGATTCCGTGGCCGGCCATGAACGGGGCCAGCGCCTCGAAAAAGCCGGCCGAGTCGTGGTTGCCGGCGATGGCGACCACCGGACGCTCACCACCTGCGGAGAGAGCGAGCAACCCGTCGAGGGCTATCTGCAGTGCGTCGACCGACGGAGTGGGCCGGTCGAAGACGTCACCGGAGTGGACGACGAGGTCGACATCTTCCTTGTCGGCGATGGCGGCGACCTCGGCGAGGACTTCGCGGTATTCGTCGGAGCGGTCGTATCTCCCGATGCGCTTGCCGACGTGCCAGTCGGACGTGTGGAGGATGCGCATCAGATGTCGGCGAATGGGTCGACGTCCTCGGCGACCTCTTCCTTGCGGGTCGCCCATGGTGGGAACGGGAAGTCGCAGACCACCGGCACCGGGATGGCCGGCTGTGAGATGACCATGGTCCCCGGCTTGAGAAGCCGGGCCCGTGCCCTGGTCGAGGGCAACATCCACCCGTATTCGGCTCGCTCGGCTTCGGCAGCGTCGAGACGACCCGCGACCTTGATGGCGGCGTTCTCCATGACTTCGGGAGCAACCCGCGATGCGGTCTGCTGAGCGCCGACGAGGAGCACTCCCAGTGATCGGCCCCGCTGGGCAATGTCGATGAGCATCTCTTTGAGGGGGCTGGAGCCCTCGCGTGGTGCGTACTTGTTCAATTCGTCGAGGACGATGACGGACAACGGCAGCCGCTGACCGCTTTGCTCCTTCCCCCGAACGTCTCGGCCAGCAAGGCGCCGACGACGAAACGCTGACCCAGGTCGTGAAGGGATTGGATCCCGACGACGGTGACCTGAGCCGCGGTGCGGTCGATGCGCTTCGACTCGCCGGCCTTGACGAGTTGACCGAGGCGGTGGGAGGCGGCGTGGAGGCGCCGCATGAACGCCGACACGGTCCCCGCCTGGACCCGGCCGGTCCAGCGCTGATCGGGCTCGGAG
>JABDMN010000015.1 GCA_013001485.1 Acidimicrobiia bacterium | reverse complement strand
GGGTCACGGTCTGTTCCATGTCCCCCTGACGGCTGAGGATCGCAGCCACCTCGACCTTGGCCTCGAGGTCGATCTCGTGGCCCTCATCACCGATCCCTTCGAGGGCCGGACCGACCTGGTTGAGGATCTCAATGCCCTCGTCGTAATCAGACGTGCGTTCGCGCAGGATCCCGCGTTTGAGGAGCACCCGGCCGGCGTCAACCCCGGCCTCACCGAAGATGCGTTGCGCTTCGAGGAACGCCTCCTCTGCCTTGCCGTAGAGACCGGCGACCTCGGTGACGTCTCCCAGGGCCTCAGCGACCTGGGCGCGTTCAGTCGGTGGGGCCTCCCCTTCCATCGAGTCTTCCGCATCGAGAGCACGGCGATAAAGCTCAGCGGCATCGACGTTGGCGAACTTCCGACGGGCTCGTTCTGCGGCCATCACCGAGTACTCCCACGCCTTGGTGAAGACGCCGGCGAGATCGAAGTGCAGGGAGAGGAGCTCGGCAAAACGCTCCGGGCGCTTGCGGGCCCGCCGTTCGAGCGCTTCACCAATCGCCTCGTGGAGCTGTCGCCGCCGCTCGAACGGGAGGCCCTCATATGCGACATCCCGCACGATCGGTTGACGGAAGCGGACCTTGCCACCCAACGAGGTCTCGAGGAACTCGGCGAGACGCTGCCAGGCGTCGGTGTCGTCGACCGAGGCGTCGGGGAGGGCATCGGCCATCAGGTCGAGCGAGAACTGCTGGCCAAGCACCGCGGCATAGCCGAGCAGGCGTCGGTCGCGGACCTGGAGGTGGTCGATGCGGGCGGCCACCGCGGCTTCGACGCTGGTGGGGAGCTGCCCATCCCCTTCCGAGGCAGACCCGACCAGCTCTAGGAGGAAGAACGGGTTGCCGCCAGATCGCGAGACGATGGCATCGATGACCGGAGCGGGCAGCGCCTGGTCGCCGAGGGCGGCAACAGCCAGAGCTGTGCTGGACTCGGCGTCGAGAGGCTCCAGGTTCAACGTCTGGGCACTCTCGTCCTCCGGTGCGACGCGGCTGGAGGCGACAACCACCCACGGCTCGGCAGAGATTGTCGGCACGAGGTGGTCGAGCAAAGACTGTGACGCATCGTCGATCCATTGCGCCCCGTCGATGAAGGCGATAACGGTGCCTTCGAGCGTTGCCGCCATGGCGGCGCCGATGACCTCAGCCGTCTTTGTCTCCTGGAACTTGGCATCGAGAGCCTCGACCTCAGGGGTCGGATCCATCGATATGCCAGCAACCCTCGCCACCAGAGGCACCCACGGCGCGAGTTCGGGATCGGCGCCGATCAGGATCTCGGTGAGCCTCCCGGCAGGGTCTTCATCCTCGCGGTGAACGTTGAGTGCATTCCTCACGAGCTGCCCGAGAGCAAAGAAGGCCGTGTTCGACTCGTAGGGCTCGCAGTTCGCCACCACGACCTGGGCATCCGCCGCACGGTCTCGCACCTCCTGAAGGAGCCGCGTCTTCCCGGTACCTGCCGCTCCAACGACTGTGACGATCGAACCCGATCCTTCGGCGGCTTCCTCAACCAGATTCGTCAAGGTCGTCAGCTCCTCATCGCGCCCGATCAGTGGCAGCAGGTCGGTCTGAGCTGCGGCGTCATCAGCTTCGAGCGGACCTCCGAGCAGGTAGGGGATCACCGGCTTCGACTTGCCCTTGAGGTCAACTGGTTCCAGGGGCGTCGTCTCGAAAATGTGGACGTCGTCGAACTCCTCAGTGACCAGGACCTGGCGGGCCTCCGCCGCCGATGCCAGGCGAGCTGCGAGGTTCACCGTGTCGCCCATCACCGTGTACACCCGTCGGGTTCGAGCGCCGAGGTCGCCGGCGAAGACACTGCCGTGCGCGGCTCCCACGTGGATCTCGAACGGTGACTCGACGGACGTCACGCGATCGAGGGTCCGCAACATGCGCTCACGGTCGCCGTCGGCACGTTCTGGGACACCAGAGGCGAGGATCATCTTGACGCCGTCTGCCGAGATGTCTGTCTGGAGGAAGGTGACGGCGTAGTGGTCGGCGGCCGCCTGCACCTGCTTCACCACTGCATCCAGGTCGGCCTGTGCGACATCGGAGCCGTTGGCCTCGAGATAAGAGTCGAATCCTTCGACCTTCACGAAGGCGATGTTGGCAACGCGGTGCTCGCCTTCGTTGAACCCGAGGCTGAGGTGTTTGCGAAGTCGGCTGGAGACGTAGTCGCCAAGGTCGACGTCGGGAGCCTCACCGAACTCCTCGTCATCGTCTGGCTCATCGGCGTCGGGCGCGTCCTCGAGGAGAACCCCTCCGCCTTTCTCGTCACCCAGAGCGAAGTCGTCGATCAGCTCTGCAGTTGACGGTGCCAGCAGAATGTCGCCCGACTCCGCCGTGCCCTCCATTTCAGTGAGGGTTGTGGCGGTCGGTCCCGCCACGATCACTTCGCGGCTCGTATCTCCAGCGATGAACAACTGGACCGGGCCCGAGGCCAGACCTACCGACATCGTCAGCGGAGTGGGGCTCCTGGACTCCTGGTAGTCCTCGAGCGCATCTCGCATATCGAACGCGGCGACAGCGGCTCGCGCGGCGTGACCCTCCCCACTGAACAGGAGAAGCAGGGCGTCGCCACCGAACTTGATCAGGTCACCACCTTCGAGGGCCGAAGCGTTCAACAGTTCGGTGAAGGCTCCGTTGAGGACTGTGGTGACCTCCTCGGCGCCCTCCTTCCCCTTCTCGGCAAGCCGCTCGGTGAGTGCGGTGAACCCCGAAATGTCCGAGAAGACCAGCGTGCCGTCGATTTCAAGGTATGGCTGGTCGGAGCCTGAGGCAAGCCAGCCCAACAGCACCCTGGGTAGGTACAGGCTGTATTGCATTGAAGTGGGGAGGGTCATCGTTCCTGCTCGGCCGGTCCCCCGACGCTAACGGAGCCACCTTCTCCGCGCTCCCGGCACCCCGGCAGTATCTGGCTACTTCGAGGCGTGACAAATGACCATTGCGGGCGTACCTTTGAGGAGCCAATCATTTGGCAGACCGAGGCGCCGACGCCTCGGGCAACGAACAAGGAGGGGGACTCCATGAAACGACTGATGACTGTCGCTGTCGTCGTGATGATGATCATGGCGATTGCGGTTCCGGCGATGGCTGCAGGCCATGATCGCTCGGGCAAGTCGAATGTCTGGCAGTGTGACCTGGAACCTACGCAAGACGAGCAGAGCGGACGTGCTCACATCATGTTCAAGGACAACGGTGATGGCACCATCGATTTTGTGCTCACCGGCCATGATCTGACCCCGCTCGCCGAGTACGAGATGCGGTCGGGTGGAATCCTCGACCCTGTGGTCAAGGGTTACGCCAACAAGGGTGGCAACCTACTGCTCAAGGGAACGACCGATCCGATCGACAACGGAAGCCGAATCAACCTCTGGGAGGGCCAACTTCGGTGGTGGACCGATAATGGCACCTGCACGATCCCGGATGATCCGCAGGAATAGGGGATAACGCCTCTGAGGAGCCACCGCGTCACGCGGTGGCTCCTTCGCGTCTGGAGGGCCGCGTAACCTGTTGGTCGAGTGAAGGAGAGCACGATGACCGACCACCGCCGGCCCGGATTCGGGACCGTTACGCCGTATCTCATCGTCGAGGGTGCCAAGGAGCTCATCGAATTCATCGTCGAGGTCTTCGACGCTGTCGAGTTGAGCCGCTCACTTGACGAAGGAACGATCACCAACTCTGCCATCCGCGTCGGGGACTCCATGATCGAAGTGTCCGAGGCCCGTGGCGGGTGGGGTCCCTTCCAAGGGTCGCTCCATCTGTATGTCGAGGACACCGACGCCGTTTACGCCAAGGCGCTCAAGGCCGGTGCCACGTCCCTCCACGAGCCGCTCGACCAGCCCTATGGCGAGCGAAGCGCAGCCTTCAGAGACCCCAGCGGCACCATGTGGTTCCCGGCGACGTACACCGGCTGACAGCCCATGGCTCATTCACTTCAGATCGTGTTCGCTTGCGCTGATCCGGGACGGCTCGCCGAGTTCTGGGCGGGGGCTCTTGGCTACGAGTTGCAGCCGCCGCCCCCGGGCTTCGACAGCTGGGAAGCCTTCGCCACCGAGGTGGGCATCCCCGAGGAGAGGTGGAACGACATCTCGGCGGCGGTGGACCCAGACGGCGATGGCCCCCGTCTCCTGTTCGAACGTTGGGACGGGGGATCGCCCAACCAGCGGGTGCACATCGACGTCAACGCCGTTGGTGGCAGCGGGGTCGACTTGACCGACGAAGCACGCCAACAGCGGCTCGTCGAGGAACGCACTCGCCTCGAAGCTCTCGGCGCTTCATTCCACCGCGAGGCCACTGGCATGGCCGGCGAGGTCTGGATCGAGATGCACGATCCGGAGGGCAACTGGTTCTGCGTGCAGTAGGACTGGCTCAAGACCACCCAGCGGTTGACCTCAGCGCGACGTGATGGCTTCGAGGCCTTTGTGGAATCGGTCGAGACCCAGCCACTTGGCGGTCCCTTTCGGCGCCTCGGCATCGGTGGCCTTCAATTCGCCGGAAGAGACCTGTCCGGCCACCTCGCCGACGGATCCCATGTAGCGGACCATCTTGTCGACCAGGGCCTGGCCCCCCGGCTTGCCGTGACCACCGACCACCAACGTTGGACCGAGCTTGCGGATGACATCGAGTGAATCCACCCACGCCTGGGGATTGCCGTCGCTGGTCTTAGGGTGAACGCCGTTCCACACCAGGTCGCCTGCTACCACTGTGCCGACGTCGGGTACCGAAACGATGATGTCGCTGTCGGTATGGCCCTTGCCTGTGGGGATGACCCGCACACTTCGCTCGCTGCCGATGACCTCGATGGGGCTGACGATGAGCACATCGGGCAGCGGGACGTCCTGTTCGATCAGCTCCCGCATGCGGGCAGTGCCAAACCGGGGAATCTCAGCGAACACGCTGTTGCCACCAACGTGGTCGACGTGATGGTGGGTCGTGACGAGCAGATGAGGCCGATTGCCGGTCAGCTCCTCGGCGGCGTCGCTGAGAGCTTGAGCGGCCTGAAAGGTCATGAAGCTGTCAACGACGAGGGTCCGGTCGCCGAGATCGATGATCGCGGCGTTCGAAATGGCCGGCATCTCCATAGGCGGCGAGATCGCAGCCCAGACACCGTCTCCTGCAGGATGAATGGTGAAGGGAGTGGACATACAGAGAACGCTACCGGCTGCCAGCTACCAGCCGCCCGCCTTTCTCTTGGCCGGCAGCCGGCGACCGGTAGCTGGTGGCCGATGGCTGACAACTGACAACTATTCTTCTGCTCGACCGTGCACGTGGGGCGCTAGGGGTGCCCTGTTCCCGAAATCCTCTTCATGCGGGACGCATGCCTCGCCCGAGGGCGGTCGAGTTTCGGGTCAGCGCCGGATCGTTCGGTGATGAAGCACAGGTCTCACGCGGCGGAGCGGCCGTGAATCGGGTCAGGTCCGGAAGGAAGCAGCCCTAAGTGACTCGCTCTGGGTGCTGTGGGGTCGCCTGCGTGGAGTCGGACGCCCGGGACGCGCCGTGGTTCGAGTGTTCGACGGCGAGGCGCACGGTCTTTCAGTTCCTAGCCCCTAGTCCCTAGTCCCTAGCCAATCACGGTTTGTGGAGGACTGCGGCCCAGACGAAACCCATCGGGCCCATTCGCCAGGTGTCTTCGAGCGCCAGCGGGGTGTTCGCCAGGAGCTCTTCTGGGTGGGGGTGTTTGTCGAGGCTCTTGTGGAGGTACGTGTACTCCTCCCTCGCTCCTGACAAGAGGCCGACGGTCGGTAGGACCACGGCGCTGCCTGCTCGGTGTACTGCCCGTGCCAAGGAGTTGGTTGGGCGGCCGAGATCGACGATGGCGGCCACGCCACCTGATCTCAAAACTCGGGCAACTTCGGTCATCGTCTGGTCGACCGACGTCAGATTCCGAAACACATAGGCCGAGAAGACTCCATCGAAGGAGCCGTCGACGAAGGGCAAAGCCTCACCGACGCCCGCCACCCGATACCCCGTCGGGTTCAGCGCCAGCATGGAGGCTGCCGGGTCGAGGGCGACAACCTCGCGGTCGCCGAACTCGGGGTTGGCGGCACCCGTCCCGCCACCCAGGTCGAGGACCCGGCCCGGAGGAAGGTAGGCGATCGCCTTCCGGCGCCAAGCCTGGTCCCGGCCCAGAGACAAAACGCGATTGAGCCGGTCGTACTTGCGGGCAATGTCGGCGAAGACCTCGCCACCGCCGGTGAGCTGGCGATCGCTCACTCGATGAATTCGAACCCTGTGTACGGCACGAGCGCGGCCGGGATCCGCACCCGGCCCTCGCCATCCTGATGGTTCTCGAGGATTGCCGCCAGGGTTCGGCCCACCGCAAACCCGGTGCCGTTCAGGGTGTGGACGAGACGGTTCCCGTCATCGGCGCGGTACCTGATCTTGAGCCGCCGCGATTGATAGTCGGTCGTGTTCGAGGTTGAGGTCAGTTCGCGATACCGCTGCTGTCCGGGGAACCAGGCCTCGATGTCGTACTTCTTGGCCGCGGAGGATCCGAGGTCGCCGCATGCGACGTTGACGACGCGGTAGGCGATGTCGAGACCCCGCATCAGCTCCTCCTCACGCTCGAGCAGGTGGTCGTGCTCGGCCTGGGAGTTCTCCGGCTCACAGAAGATGAACATCTCCACCTTGTCGAACTGGTGGACGCGGAAGATGCCGCGAGTGTCCTTGCCGTATGTGCCGGCTTCGCGCCGGAAACACGTGGAGAACCCGGCGTAGCGCAACGGCAGTTCGTCCACATCAAAGATCTCGTCGGTGTGCATCGCCGCAAGCGGCACCTCTGCGGTCCCCACCAGAAACATGTCGTCCTCGGGAATCGCGTACACCTGCTCACGATCACCGGGGAAGAAGCCCGTTCCGTACAGGGCCTGCTCGCGCACCATGACGGGCGGGATGACCGGGGTGAACCCGTGCCCATTCAGGTTGTCCATCGCATAGCGAACGAGGCTGAACTCGAGCAGCGCCAGCTTCCCGGAGATGAACCCGAACCTGCTCCCAGATACCTTGGCGGCCCGTTCGGTGTCGATGACTCCAAGCGCCTGGCCGAGATCGAGGTGGTCCTTCGGCTCGAAGCCGAACTCTGGCGCTTCACCGTGGCGTGACACCTCGACGGCGTCCTCTTCTTCCATGCCGTCGGCTGCGGTCGGGTCGGCAAGGTTGGGAAGCGGCATCCATCGAGTGTTGAACTCGGCGTCGAGAGCGTCGGCTTCCTCGAGGGCGGCCTTGTAGTTGGCCGAAAGCTCGGCAGCGCGGTCGATGGCTTCCTGCTTCTCGTCGCCCTGGAGCTTGGCGATCGCCTTGCCCGAATCCTTCTGCTCTGCCCTCAAGGCTTCAGCCTTGACCCGGACCTCCCGGCGGTTCTCGTCGAGACCAACCAGCGCAGCCACATCGAGAGCGACACCACGTCGGGCCATGGCTGTGGCAACGGCGTCGGGATCCGAGCGAAGAAGAGCTACGTCCAGCATCTGCGCGATGCTACCCAGCTGTCGGATCAGGCCGAATCGCGCATCGCGGCCGCGATTGCGGCGGACTCTTCGGGCGACAGGGCCTCGGTTCCCAGCCCGCCTTCGATCTGCTTGACGTAGAACAGAGAGTCCGAGCGTCCCACGAGAACGGTGAGAACGATCCCCGTGCCGCGATCGTTGAGGAAAGCGAGCGAGCGGCTCAAGGCACCGGTGACATCGTCGAACGCGTCGTAGCGAACGACTCCCGTGCGGCTGATGGTGCCGGGCAATTGCTGCTCAACGGACTGCAGCCTCGGCACCATGCCTTCGACAGTCGACTCGAGAGACTCCAGGTCTCGATCCAGTTCCCGAATGGCCTCGAGGACGCCGCCCTCCTCGGGAACCAGTTGCACCACCGATCGGACCCGCAACAGCGCTGTCACCAGCCAGATGACGACGAGCCCGAGCACCCCGATGGCGATCCACAACGCAAGAGTCATTCTTCGTTCCTCAAGAACAGCACCGACCACACATCATTGTCCGGGTCTGCGTCTTCAGCCAGGGCGATTCGCGCTGTCAGCTCGTACAGCTTGCCCGGATCGACCGTGAAGTCCTCGATCGCCACCGACGTAGCCTCGCCGGCGCCGAGATCCGTGATCAACTGCGACCGCGTTTGGGAGACCTCGTCGCCACCCACCTCGAGCAACGTCACCTCGAGCCCTGTCGACGCGGCATCGAGGTTGCCCACGTTTGCGACGACGACGCTCACGGTGAAGGTGGCGCCGAACGGGACCACCGGCACACCGTTGCGGTCACCGACGGGAGCAGGGTCAAGAGTGGCGGTGACCGAGACGTCATACCGATCAGCGAGGCCCGAGCTGGCTCCGAGCCGCAGCGCGACTGCCTCGGCAGTGTGAGTGTCGGCGCGCCCTGGACCCACGAAGGCGACCTCTGGATAGATGCTCGTGACGATGTCCGGATCGAGCCGGCCAATGGCGTCCTCAAACCCTGAGTAGGCACGGTCGCCAACCTCGAGCAGCTCGAACACCTCGCGCAGGACCGTTTCCCCTTCGGGTTCGTCAGGCGCCTCGAGCACAGCCACCACACCATCGTCGAGGCCTGCGAGTGCGTCGCGCCACGACGTGGATGCCACAACGAGGAAACCGTGGGTCTCTGCGACGGTTCCGGTGATAACCACGTCGTCGAGCGAGCCACGCAGCTCGGAGGCCGTCGACGAGAGCAACTCGATGCGGCGCATCAGATCCGGTCGATCGAGCGTTGCCAGGTCTTCCAGGAGAACATCCAGCGACTCGGCCAGCTGTGCCTCGTCGTCAGCGATCTCTTTGGCGAGCGTCAGGTAGGAC
>JABDMN010000002.1 GCA_013001485.1 Acidimicrobiia bacterium | reverse complement strand
ATGAGCGCGGTGCGCACGTCTGGAGACAGCGAAGCGTCGGACTCCTGCCTCGGTTCGGACACGAAGTTGCGGCCCTGCTCCCACGGAACGTATTCGTGGGCGTACCAGTGCTCGCGGCGCTCGCGATGCTCGGCCATGAGCGTTTCAACCGCAGGTGTCACCGCCTCGGCAAGTTCGAAAGCCTCGTCCTTCGCCATACGCACCCTCTCTTTGCGACGCCGTGACCATACAGACCACCGGTCCTACACGCGGGTAGCGGTCAGTGGAGCAGCCGCTCCAGCTGGGTGACAAAAGTGAGCTGATCGCCGGTGGTTTCGAAGTTGCGCGTACCGGAACCCTCCAGGTCGGCCACCCGCAGAACCTGCGCCGCGACGGCCGGGGCAGGGTCGATGATCCTGACGTCCGACCCGGTGATCGCGGCGATGTGGTCGGCGAGGAAGCCAAAGTGGGTACAGCCGAGGACCAGGGCGTCGATTCCCGTGTCGACGAGGGGCATGACGGCGTCCTCGATTGTGCCGGGGTCGATCTCGCCGGTCTCGACCATCGTCACGAGTTCGGGAGCAGGTCTGGTGATCACTTCGACGTCACCGGCGTACCTCTCGACGACTCTGGCGTACAGCGGACCGTCGAGAGTGGTCGAGGTGGCGAGCACGCCGACTCTCCCCGTTTCAGTCCACTCGGTCGCGGGTTTGATGGCGGGCTCGAGGCCTACGAACGAAAGGTGCGGGTGGCGTTGTCGCATCTCTTCGAGAGCAGCAGCCGACGCCGTGTGGCACGCCATGACCACCGTCGACGCGCCCAGCATCACGAGACGGTCGGTGACTTCGGTGACGATGGACCGCACCTCGTCGAGTGGGCGCGGTCCGTAGGGCACGTTCGCCTGGTCGGCGAGGTACCAGAGGTCGGCCTGCGGTGCGGCGTCGGATACGTGACGCCACACGGTGAGACCGCCCACACCTGAGTCGAATATGCCAATCACGGTGCTCCATTCCAGCACCGATGCCCGCCGCATCGTCGCTACGCTCGCCGCCATGGGCGACCACCACGTTCATCTCCACCCCCACGGGCCGTACAACGGGACTGGTCCCGCGCTCGGCGAGTACCCGCCTGGACACATCGAGGCGTACGTCGAGACAGCGCTCGCTCGTGGTGCGGACGAAGTGGGTTTCACCGAGCATTTCTATCGGTGCGCCGACGTGAGCCACCTCCTGGGGGCATTCTGGGAAGCGGAGCCGCGGCAGGATCTCGCAACGCAGTCGCGCGATTTCGTCACGTCCGACGGCGCCTTGAACCTGGAGGACTACGTCGTTGCCGTCGTCGCGGCAAAGGACAGGGGTCTGCCGGTGAAGCTCGGACTCGAGGTGGATTACTTCCCCGAGTCGATCGCAGCGGTCTGTGACCACCTGGCTCAATATCCGTTCGACTTCCTGATCGGCTCGGTGCATTGGGTGGGAGGCTGGTCGGTCGACCATGACGACGTAGTCCATGAATACGAACGACGAGGTGTCGAGGCCGCCTACGCCGACTATTTCGCCCTGGAGACCGCGCTTGCCGCGTCCGGGGCCGTCGATGTGCTGGCGCATGCCGACGTCATCAAGAAGTTCGGCCATCGGCTCCCCGAGCCACCCGTCGATTGGTATCGCAAGGTGGCGGCTGCAGCCGCCGAATCCGGCACGGCGATCGAGGTGTCCACCGCCGGCCGCTACAAGCCGGTCGCCGAGATGTACCCGGCACCCGAGTTCCTGGCAGAGACATGGGCTGCCGGTGTCGGGATAACGCTCGCGTCTGATGCTCATGAGCCAGGGGAGTGCGGCCGTGATCGCGACGTGGCCATCGAGTACGCCAGAGCAGCCGGCTACACCACCAGACTCCGGTTCGAGAATCGCAACGCAATCGAGGTGCCTCTGCAATGACGGGCGAAATCCACGACGAGCATCCCTTTGCGGCTCCGGTCGCCGACCGCGACCCGGTGCGTCGATTCCGGGGCCGGTTGGGGTCTCCGATCACCATCATCACCGCCGGAGACGCCGACGGACGAACAGGGCTCACGGTTTCGTCGCTGATGGTCGCCGAAGGCGAACCGTCGCGGGTGTTCACCCTGATCGGGCCAACCACCGACCTGTTCCAGGCCATGGAGGAGACCGGCCGGTTTGTGGTCCACATCTGTGAGGACGGTCACGGTCCGCTCGCCGACGTCTTTGCGGGGCTTCGCCCCAGTCCAGGCGGCCTGTTCATCGACAGCGACGTGACCCAGACGGAGTACGGCCCCGTGCTCGACGACCTCCCCAACCGCATGTACTGCTCCTATCTATCTGGCGAGGAGGAGACGTACTCGGTGTTGGTCGAGGGCATCATCGAGGAAGTCGAACTCACCGAGCTTCCCGATCCGCTGGTGTACTTCAGGGGCAAATACCGGTCCCTGGCCGACTGAGCGACGTCATACACTGCCCGCCATGGTGACTCCTGCTCCCACCGTCTGGCTAACGACGCTCGGCTGCGCCAAGAACGAGGTCGACTCCGAGAAGCTGACGGCACTGCTCGACGAAGCGGGATACCAGCGCGCGCTCTCGGCCGAAGCCGCCGACGTCGTGATGGTGAACACCTGTGCCTTCATCGAGGACGCCCGCCGCGAGTCCATCGACACGATCCTGGGTCACGCCGACGCCAAGCGCGACGACGCCAAGCTGGTCGTCCTGGGATGCATGGCGCAGCGCTACGAAGAGGAGTTGATCGAGGCGCTTCCCGAGGCCAACGCCGTCATCGGGCTCGAACGGTACGGCGAGCTGGTGGGTCGTCTCGACACCATGACCGAGTGGCAACCGATACGGATTCGTCCCGTTCCGTCCATGGACATCCTCCACCAGATAGCCCGGCCGACGCCGACGACGCCCTATGCGTATGTGAAGAGCGCCGAGGGCTGTGACAAGAGCTGCACGTTTTGCGCCATCCCGTCGTTTCGGGGCAAGCAACGGTCGCGGGCACCGATCAGCATCCGCACCGAGATCGAGCAGCTCACGGCGGCGGGAGTCGGCGAGGTGGTCCTCGTCGCCCAGGACCTCGCCGCCTACGGCCGAGACCTCGATTCGCCGGGAGACATCGTCGATCTCTTGCGTTTCGTCACCGACGTCGACGGGTTGCGGCGGCTTCGCCTCTACTACCTGTACCCGCGCGAGATCCGCCCTGCACTCATCGAAGAGATGGCATCGAACCCTGTGATCGTCGACTACTTCGACCTATCGCTCCAGCACGCGACGGGGAGACTGCTTCGGGCGATGCGTCGACCGGGAGACGGAAGCCAGTACCTCGACCTGATCTCCGACATCAGGGCCGCCACCCCCGAGGCGGCGACCCGTTCCAGCTTCATTGTCGGCTTCCCCGGCGAGACCGAAGCCGACGTAGACGAGCTGGCCGACTTCGTGAGAGCGGCGCGCCTCGACTGGGCCGGGTTCTTCCCCTACTCGGCCGAGGAGGGCACCCCGGCTGCCGAGCTACCCGATCAGATCGATCCCGACGCCAAGGCCGAACGGTTGAGGCACCTCCACGCCATCCAGGAGGAGATCACCGCGGCGTCCAATGCCGAGCGGATCGGGATGACCGCCGAGGTATTGATCGACCAGGTGGAGGACGGCGTCGCGGTGGGGCGCTCCTATCGCCAGGCCCCGGAGATCGATGGCGTGATCCTTCTCGACTCGGGGAAGCCCGGGGACTGGGTGACCGCCGAGATCACCGCTGCCTACGGCACCGACCTCGAAGCGACGGTGGTGGCGTGATCGTCGAGACCGTGGCCATCGGCACCGAGCTGCTGTTGGGCCAGATCGCCAACACCAATGCCGCCCGAATCGGAGAGCGGCTCGCGGCGGCAGGTTTCGACCACTACAACCAGCAGGTGGTGGGCGACAACCTGGAGCGGATGGTGGCGGCACTCCAACTGGCGACGGCGCGCTCTGACGCCGTGATCCTGACCGGAGGCATCGGTCCCACTCAGGACGACCAGACCCGTGAGGCTTTGTGCGAGTTGGCCGGCGTCGACCTGGTCTACGACGAGGGCTACGCCGAGCGTTTGCGGGCTCGATGGGAGGCGCGTGGTCGGGTGATGCCAGAGCAGAACCTGCGCCAGGCGTATCAGCCAGAGGGCTCGGCCACGATCGCCAATCCCAAGGGGACCGCCCAGGGGCTACGCATGCGAGTTGGCGATGCCTGGGTGTTTGCCCTCCCCGGGGTGCCTGCCGAGATGATCCCGATGCTCGAACGCGACGTGATCCCGTTCCTCGAGGACCGCGGCGACGGTGAAGGCCGGATTGTCTCCCGGCTGCTGCGCACCTGGGGCGAGTCGGAGTCCCGGATTGCCGAGACGCTTGGTGACCTGTTCGACGAGTCGACCAACCCCACCGTTGCGTTCCTGGCCTCGTCGGGTGAGATCAAGGTGCGGCTGACCGCAAAGGCCGCAGACGACGACGAGGCCGAAGCGCTGATCGCACCAATAGAGGCGCAGGTGCGAGAGCGGCTCGGCTCTCTGGTGTTCGGGGCCGACGACGACACGGTGGAGGCCGTCGTGTTTGCTGCTCTGGCCCGCAGGGGCTGGACGTTGGGCACGGCCGAGTCGGCAACCGGCGGGATGATCGCCGAGAGGATCACATCGATTCCAGGGGCTTCAAAGGTGTTCCGAGGGTCGGTCGTCGCCTATGCCACCGAGGTCAAAGAGACGCTTCTCGGCGTCGACCCCGACGTGACCGCAGAAGCTGTGGTGTCGGAGGAGACTGCCCTGGCGATGACCCGCGGGGCGGCAGAAGCCCTTGGCGCCGACGTCGTGGTGGCGGTCACCGGTTCGGCAGGGCCCGACGTGCTGGAACAAGCAGCCGGCACGATGGTGGTGGCAGTGCGGACCCCCGAGACCGAGACGGTGCGGACGTTGCGGATGCCGGGAGATCGAGAGCGGGTGCGCACCTACACCACGACTGCGGCCCTCCACCTGGTGCGTCTCGCACTGTCATGAGCGTCGGCCGGGTGTTCGTGGCAGTGACGATGCCCGACGAGGCACGTCATGCCGTTGCCCATCACCTCTCCGAGGTCGACTCGCCGGTTCCGGGCCGACCGGTGCCACCTGAGAACTGGCACATCACCTTGAGGTTCATCGGCAAGACCGAGTCGGTGCCCTACGAGAAGATGCTCGGTCTCCTCGATCAGGCCGATCTCGGCTCTCCGTTCCGCTTGCGTCTTGGCAGCCTTGGCGCGTTTCCTGGCCCCAAGCGAGCCTCGGTGCTGTGGGTGGGCACCGAAACCGGCTCCGCCGAGCTCTGCGATCTGGCGGCGTTCATCGAGGAGATCGTCGACGACGCAGGGTTCATGCCCGAGGAACGACCGTTCCACCCCCACCTGACCTTGGCGCGGATTCGGCCACATCTCGATGTGACCGCATACGTCGAATCGGTGCCACCCGTTCCAGCGTCCTGGGACGTTTCGGACATCGTCGTGTACCGCTCCCATTGGGGGAGAGGGCCTGCCCGCTACGAGGAATTGGAGCGCTTCGAACTGACCTGAGTACTTGCCTATCGAACACCTGTTCGGTAGGGTTCGAGTCCGAATCCCAACCCTGTGATTTGTCGCAGCCGGTGGGTACGGTGGCCTCACTCGACAAATGAAATTGGAAGGGAGCCTCCCACGATGGATGACAAGTCACTCGAGATGGCGATGTCCCAAATCGAACGGCAGTTCGGTAAGGGCGCCATCATGAAGCTCAGCGACAGCTCGGTCCGCAACGTCTCGGCCATCCCCACGGGTGCGCTTGGTCTCGACCTCGCCCTCGGTATCGGTGGCGTGCCACGCGGCCGCATCGTCGAGATCTACGGTCCCGAGTCATCCGGCAAGACCACCCTGGCCCTTCACGTCGTCGCCGAGGCACAGCGCAATGGTGGTGTCGCCGCATTCATCGATGCCGAGCACGCCCTCGACCCCGTCTATGCCAAGGCGCTGGGTGTCGATGTCGACGAGCTGCTCATCTCTCAGCCCGACACCGGCGAGCAGGCACTCGAGATCACCGACATGCTCATCCGCTCGGGTGCGCTCGACGTCGTTGTGATCGACTCGGTCGCCGCATTGGTTCCCCGCGCTGAGCTCGAGGGTGACATGGGTGATACCCACGTCGGGCTCCAGGCCCGTCTGATGTCCCAGGCGCTGCGCAAGCTCGCAGGGTCCATCAACCGCTCTGAGACGACTGCCGTGTTCATCAACCAGATTCGCGAGAAGATCGGCGTCATGTTTGGGTCGCCCGAGACCACGCCTGGCGGGCGAGCGCTCAAGTTCTACTCGTCGGTGCGGATGGACGTTCGTCGCATCGAGTCGATCAAGGACGGTTCCGACGTTGTCGGCAACCGGGTGCGGGTGAAGGTCGTGAAGAACAAGGTGGCGCCACCGTTCCGTACCGCCGAGTTCGACATCATGTTTGGCGAGGGCATCTCCCGCGAGGGCAGCCTTCTCGACGTCGCCGTCGAGGAGGGCATCGTCCGTAAGTCGGGCGCCTGGTACACCTACGACGGGGACCAGCTCGGCCAGGGCAAGGAGAAGGCAAAGCTCTTCTTGCGGGAGAACGTCGAGGTCGCCATGCAACTCCAGGCCAAGGTCCTCGAAGCCGTCGGTCTCACCGAGACGGACGAGGATGAAGAGGTCGTTGAGGAACCGTTGGAAGAGGACGTCGAGTCCTAGAGAACCAGAGTGTTTCGCGTTCTCGCAACGTGGAGTACCATCGGTTGTACCCACACACACGAACACTGATTGAAACCACGTCACTACCGATAGCGACGAACAGGAAGAACACCATCAAAAACAGGCGGGAATTGCAGCAAGTCTGACAGCAGGGAAGTCCCTGCGTCCCAGGTATGTGTGTGTGCCGAACCTTAGGGCTCGGCACGTTGCGTTTCCGGCGAGGAGGACCCAATGGATCCGTTTTCTGCGGTTCTGATCGGAGGACTGGCTCTGGTCACCGGTTTGCTGGGAGGAACGGTCTGGCAAAGACGCCGCTCCTCACGGGCATCCGGTCGCGCCGAAGACCTCGTGTCGAGCGCACAACGCGAAGCGCAGAAGATCCTGACCAAGTCCGAGGAAGAGTCCCGGGCAATGGCCGAGGCCTACCGCGACCGTGAAGACGCTGCCCTCGAACACCGCCGCCTCGAGGCGACGACTCTCGAGGAGCGACTCACCTCGCGTGAAGAGACGCTCGAGCAGCGAGGGGTCAACCTCACCCAGCGCGAAGAGATGATCATCGAGCGGGAACGCGAGCTCAGCGACTCCCGCAAGGCTCTCGATTCGAAACACGAAGAGGCCCGGGGCTACCTCGAGCGTGTGTCGGGTTTCGACTCCCGGAAGGCCAAGGGAGAACTGCTTCAGCGTGTCGAAGACGAGGCCAGGCGCGAGGCCATGGTCACAGTGCGCGACATCGAGGTGCGGGCTCGTGAAGAAGCCGACCGCAGGGCTCGGCGCATCATCGCCTCTGCAGTGCAGCGGCTCGCCTCACAGGTTGTGTCCGAGACCACCGTGTCGGTGGTTTCGCTGCCCACTGATGACATGAAGGGCCGCATCATCGGCCGTGACGGTCGCAACATCCGGGCCTTCGAAGCCACCACCGGAGTGAACCTCATCGTTGATGACACTCCCGAAGCCGTGTCGGTGTCGTCATTCGACCCGGTCCGACGTGAGGTGGCACGCATCGCCCTCGAGCGTCTGGTCGAGGACGGCCGCATTCACCCGGCCTCGATCGAGGAGTCCTTTGCCAAGGCTCAGGCCGAGGTCGAGCAGTCAGTGCGTGATGCAGGGGAGTGGGCGATGCTCGAAGTCGGCGTCACCCGTCTCCATCCCGAGATCGTGACGTTGTTGGGGCGCCTCAAGTACCGCACGTCATATGGTCAGAACGTCCTCAACCACCTGGTGGAGTCAGCGCACATCGCCGGAATGCTGGCTTCGGAGCTCGAGATGGATCCGATCGAGGCCCGCCGCGCCGCTTTCCTCCACGACCTGGGCAAGGCTGTCACCCACGAGGTGGGTGGATCCCACGCCCTCGTGGGTGCCGAGATCGCTCGCCGCTTTGGTGAGGAGGCTGGGGTTGTCCATGCCATCGAGGCGCATCACAACGAGGTCGAGCCTCGCACCCTCACAGCGGTGATCGTGCAGGCCGCCGATGCCGTGTCCGCAGCTCGACCGGGTGCCCGACGCGAGGCGTTGGAGTCCTATGTGCGGCGGCTCGAGCAGCTCGAGCAGATCGCTGCTTCCTACGGGGGCGTGGAGCGAGTGTTCGCCATGCAGGCGGGCCGCGAGGTGCGGGTCATCGTCGACCCCGGATCCGTCAACGACCTCGAAGCAGCCGAACTCTCCCGCACGATTGCCCGCCGGTTGGAGCAAGAGCTGCAGTACCCCGGCCAGATCGAGGTCACCGTCATTCGCGAGCACCGCAGCACCGACTACGCACGCTGATGACCGACACCACCCTGCTCGGCATGCCGGCGCGTCGCGAGGCGCGGCCGGCGACCCGTGAGGGCAAGACCTACTTCGTGCGCACCTTCGGGTGTCAGATGAACGAGCACGACTCCGAGCGGATCAGCGGTCTGTTGCGTTCCGATGGGATGGCACCGGCTGCGGCAGCGGAGGACGCCGACGTCGTGGTGCTCAACACGTGCACTATTCGCGAGAACGCCGACCAGCGTCTCTACGGATACCTCGGTTCGCTCAAACAGGCCAAAGACGCCCGACCCGGTATGCGGATACTGGTTGGTGGCTGCATGGCGCAGAAGGATCGGGGGACCATCCAGGAGCGAGCCGGGTGGGTGGACGTCGTCTTCGGCACTCACAACACCCACCGAGTTCTTCACCTTCTCGACCATGCGGACGAATGGGGGCCGGTCACCGAGGTCTGGGAGGAGACAGCATCCACCGACGACATCCCCTCGATGCTTCCGACGCAGCGGCAAGTCGACCACGCCGCCTGGGTGACCATCACCATCGGCTGCAACAACTCGTGCACCTTCTGCATCGTGCCGTCGGTGCGGGGCCGCGAGATCTCGCGCCGCCCCGGTGACATCATCTCCGAGGTCTCCCAACTCGTCGCCGACGGAGTCGTCGAGGTGACGTTGTTGGGCCAGAACGTCAACTCGTACGGCCGTGACCTCGAGCTCAATGGCCGCAAGCCGATCTTCGCCGACCTGTTGCGGCGCACCGGCGAGGTCGAGGGCCTGCGCAGGGTCCGATACACGAGCCCCCATCCCAAGGACTTCGGTGAAGACGTTGCCATCGCCATGGCCGAGACCCCCGTCGTTTGCGAGCAGCTCCACCTTCCGCTCCAGTCCGGCGCCGACCGGGTGCTGTCCTCGATGCATCGCGGGTACAACGCCAAACGCTTCCTCGACAAGCTTGCGCTCGCTCGCGACGTCATCCCGGGTCTTGCCGTCTCCACTGACATCATCGTGGGGTTCCCTGGCGAGACCGAGGCGGAGTTCCAGGCAACTCTCGACCTCGTCACCGAGGCGCGCTTTGACTCGGCGTTCATGTTCCAGTTCTCGCCCCGCCCCGGGACCGCCGCTTTCGAGATGACTGACCAGTTCATCGACGCGGAGGTCATCCAGGAGCGTTTCGAACGGCTTGTGGCCCTCCAGAACCAGATCACCCTCGAGCGCAACGAGGACATGGTTGGCGAGACCTACGAGGTCATGGTTGAGGGTCCGTCGAAGCGCGACCCGGAAATGGCGACGACCCGCACCCGTGGGAACAAGCTCGTCCATGTCCCGGGCCAGTTCGATCCGGCCACCGTGCTCAACGCCGTCATCACCCGGGCCGCCCCTCATCACCTCATCGGGACGGTGGCTTGACCGTCGTCGCCGTCGTCGGCCCCACCGCATCAGGCAAGAGCGACATTGCCATGCGGATTGCCACGGAGCTTGGCGCCGCCATCGTGTCCGTCGACTCCATGCAGGTTTACCGGGACATGAACATCGGCACCGCCAAGCCGACGCCGGCCGATCTCGAGGCCGTGCCTCACCATCTCATCGACATGGTCGATCCCGAAGAGCCGTTCACGGTTGGCGAATTCCAGCGCGAGGGTCGGCGGGTGCTCGAGGCTCTGGCGGGTTCACCTGTCGTGATCGCCGGTGGTTCCGGGCTGCACTTTCGGTCTCTGGTCGATCCTCTCGAGTTCCCACCCCACGACAGGTCGGTACGTCATGACATCGAGAACCTCGGCCATGAGGCTGCGGTGGCCCGCCTTGTCGACGTTGACCCCGAGGCGGGCACGCACGTCGATCTGGCTAATCCCCGGCGGGTAGTGCGGGCGCTCGAGGTGTACGAGCTGACCGGCGAGACGCCGACGCGGCGTCAGGCATCGCCTGCGTCGGTCGCAGTGCGTGAATACACGTCTGAGATCGCCCACGTGACCGTCGGCGTCGACCCGGGTGATGAACTCGAGGACCGGGTCGTAGGTCGGTTCGACGCGATGCTCGATGCCGGTCTGCTGGCTGAGGTCACGAAGCTGGCTCCGAGGCTGGGAGAGACCGCACGCGCGGCCGTTGGTTACAAGCAGCTCCTCGGTGTCGTGGACGGTTCGATGGAGCTGGCAGCTGGCCGTGCCGAGGCGATTGCAGCGACTCTCGGTCTGGCAAAGCGGCAGCGGACATTCTTCCGCCGTGATCCCCGCGTTCACTGGGTCAGCTGGAAGAATGACCCCGACGCGCGATTCCGCCGGGTCGTGGCAGCACTTGAGGAGGCCGGCGCATGGACTTCGTGAAGATGGAAGGTCTCGGCAACGACTTCGTTGTCGTCACCTCGCCTTTCGATGCCGACCCCGATGTGATCCAGCGCTGGTGTGACCGGCGCACCGGGATCGGAGCAGACGGTGTCCTCGAGGCGCTTCCGATCGACGCCAGCACGGTGTCGATGCGATATTGGAACGCCGACGGTTCACCAGCCGAGATGTGTGGCAATGGCCTGCGCTGCGTTG
>JABDMN010000401.1 GCA_013001485.1 Acidimicrobiia bacterium | reverse complement strand
CTCCACGACCGGGTCATCTACATCAGTGATCTCGATGCCATGAGTCGTCGTGGTCCCAAGCGTTGCAGGCCCGGAGACCGAGTCGAGGGTCACATCAAAGGCCTCGGTGACTTCGCCTACTCCGTCGGCCGTGAGGGCGATCGAGGCGGTGACGGTCGCGCCGTCGCTCGAGCCGCCGGCAAAGGTGAGCGAACCAGAGGCGTCGCTGTAGTCGGAGGCGGTGGTCGTGTCGTCGGTGAACCCGATGGTCGGCGTGACATCGGAGGCAAGTGAGCCGCCGGTGGGCGTCGTGGACAGGTCGAGACGAATCGCGATGTCGACGTCTGCGCCCTCGGTGCCGCCCGTCGGACCCCCAGACACGAACGTCACGGTCGCCGTGTCGTTGTCGGTGATCGTGAACGGCAAGGAGTCGGTCTGGCCAACGTACGGCAGGTCTGATGCCGCAGCCGTGACGTCGATGTCGACCGATTCGGCCGCATCTCCCTCGACGGAGGAGTCATCCACTGCCCCAAGCGTGACCGTGACGGGTGTTGACCAGGTTCCTGAATCGAACGAGAGGGATGCGCTTGGCGAAACAGTCATCGTCCCATCGGACGTAGTGATCGCGACATCGACGGTGCCGATGGGTTCAGTGGCCAGAGACACGTCGAACGAGGTCGAGGCGCCTTCGGCGACAGGATTGGAGGTGAGAGCTGTGATCACGAGGTCGGCGGTGTCGTCGTCGGTGATCGTCCCTGTCGCCACCGCAGTGCCCAGGTCGGCATTGACAGCGCCGGTCAAGGTCAACGTGAAGGTCTCATTGCCCTCGTCGATCGAGTCACCGAGGACGGGGACCGAGATGGTCTTGCTGGTTTGGCCTGCGCTGAACGTGATCGGTGAAGCCGGTGTCGCGACGCCGAAGTCAACCCCGGAGAGGGCGGAAGCAGTGGGACTGTCCTCGGTGACGGTGTAGGAGAAGTCGACGTCGTAGGCAGCAGCCGGCGTCAAGGAAACCGTGAAATCAACCGTCCCGGACTCGTCGGCTGAGGATGCGTCGGCGACGGAGACCACGGCTACGTCGTCGTCCTCGATGGTGATGGTGGTGGTTCCCTGAGTGCCGATCGCTGGGCCGCTGCTGGCGGAGAGAGCTAGAACGACAGTCTCGGGCAGCTCGACGTCCCCATCCGAGGTGACGGAAAGGGTCACCGACTGGGCGCCGCCTGACATCGTGCCTGTCATGAACGTCAAGACCTCGTCGGCGAACGCGGTGTAGTCCGAGCCGGACGTTGCCGTACCGCTGAGCGCATCGCCAACGGTCACGGTCTGATCGGCGAGGAGATCAGGGCCGGTGTAGACCACATCTACCGACAGAGAGCCGGCGGCCTCGGCTACAGAGGCCTCGGCCAACGCAAACGAGAACGCTGCGCCGTCATCGTCTTCGATGGTTGCCGTGAACTCGTTGTTGGCCCCGGCAACTCCACCGTTCACGAAGTTGTCGAAACCGAGGGTGATGGTCTCGTTGCCTTCGGCGTCACCGTCGGCCACGATCAAAAGGTCAATCGTCTTCGTGGTTCCAATCGGATCGCCGTTGGTGAAGCTCAGCGTCTCCGTGGTCCATGTGTAGTCAGACCCATCAGCGGTCTCGGACACCACGACCACGTCGACGGTGAAGTCATCGTCGGCAGCATCAACCAGCTCGACTGTGACGTTGTGCGGACCGGCCACGTCCTCGACGAAGGTGGCGCTGGTCGTTGTGAACTGGACAGCAGACGTTGCCAGGGCGCGCGCGGAGGGCGCGGGCGCGGCGAAGAGGGCAGCGGCAACCATCAGGACGGTGAGCGCAAGGCTCAGGGCGCGTCGAAGGTTGCTGTGAACGTCGTGGTACGTCACGAGTGGGAATCCCCCTATTGGTGGTCCGTCGTCGGTGGTGCCGGAGCACCGTTCTCTACCTGTCTCCGACTGGCATCCTCTGGACCAATCACGACCGCGTGCGGCCGTCCCCTCGGGGCCAGTATGGACCAGGTTGAGCTATTCCGCCAGAAGTATTAGCCGGAGACACCCGAATAACTAGTCATTTGCGAGTTGAAGCGAATGACCCCAGTTGCCGAAGAAGAAGCCTGGGATGCCCGTGGTACGATCCCGGGCCTCATTCCGGGGTAGCTCAATCGGCAGAGCGGCGGACTGTTAATCCGTAGGTTGTGGGTTCGAGTCCCACCCCCGGAGCCACCTCGCCTCAGGCTTGCTCCAGGTAGCCCTCGAGCTGACGAGATCGTGCCGGCTGTCTCAGCTTTGCCAGCGCCTTCGTCTCGATCTGACGGATCCGCTCCCTCGTGACCTCGAAGTGGTCGCCGACCTCTTCGAGCGTCCGCACCTTGCCATCAGCGAGCCCAAACCTCATGACGAGGACTTGCCGCTCGCGATCGTTGAGTTGCTCCATGGCCAGCGACAGATACTCCTGCAGCAGCGCAAAGGCGGCAGCCTCTACAGGTACGTCGGCCTCTTCGTCGGGAACGAAGTCGCCGAGGGTCGAGTCCTCCTCTTCGCCGAGCGGAGTCTCCAGGGACACCGGGTCCTGGGCGATGCGGCGCAGCTCTGTGACCTTGGCCGGTTCCAGCTCCAACTCAGTCGCGATCTCTTCGATCGTGGGCTCCCGCTTCAGCTCCTGCAGCAAGTGGCGCTGGGTGGCAGCGAGCTTGTTGATCGTCTCCACCATGTGGACCGGCACCCGGATGGTGCGTGCCTGATCGGCGAGGGCACGGGTAACCGACTGACGAATCCACCAGGTGGCGTAGGTCGAGAACTTGAAGCCCTTGCGATAGTCGAACTTCTCGACGGCACGGATCAGACCGAGGTTGCCCTCCTGGATGAGGTCGAGCAGCGACAACCCGCGCCCGACGTACTTCTTGGCGATGGACACGACGAGACGCAGGTTCGCCTCGACAAGGCGCTTGCGGGCTCGGTCGGCAAGGCGACTGGTGCGCTGCAGGATCACCCGTTCGGCGTCTGATGCTTTGTCAGCGATTTCCAGGAGCTTCTCTTCGGCCCGGGTTCCGGATTCCATCTGCAGTGCCAGCTCGACCTCTTGCTGGGCCGTTAGCAACGGGTAGCGGCCGATCTCCTGGAGGTACATGCGGACGGGATCTGACACGTGGACAAGCTCGTCGCCACTGAGGGCGGTGGCCGTCATCAGGTCGTCGGAATCCTCGCGGATGCTGATGCCGTGTTTGGCGAGAGCTTCGACGACTTCGTCGAACGCCTCGGCCGGGGCGTCGGCATCTTCGAGCTCCTGGTGGACCTCGGAGATCACGAGGAAGCCACGCTGGTCGCCGCGCTGCTGGAGGATCTCCAGCACGGCTTTCACGTTCTGCTTCATTCGGCTCTCCCCAGCTTCCGACGTTCCCGCTCCAAAGCTATCAACTCGGTGAGACCGGTTGAATACTCCCGCGATTCTGGCGACATCGACTCGAGCTGTCGCTTCATGTCATCGATTCGGCGCTCAACCGCACCTCTCTTGAGGCGTTTCTCCAGATCGTCAGGATTCGCCAAGGGTCTGTCCTCGAGGGCAAGGGCTGCGAGCAGCTCCTGCTCGGGGCCTTCGCCGGAACCGAGCCAGGCCCCGAGATCCGGCGGTACGCCCGGCGCCACCCCTTCCAGCCGCTCGGTAAGGAACGAGAACCCCGACCGATGCTCGGGCAGTGTGAACCAGGCGGCTTCGAGATCCATGGCGCGAGTGGCCGAGTCGTTGGCGAGCAGAAGCCGCAACATCTCCCGCTCCGCCTTCACCTGACCCGAAGCACGACCTGCCGGGCCGGGAGCGGGACGCGGAATGGGAGCCTGGGACGGCTGGCCGCCCCGAGCCTGGGCGACCGTCCGCTCAACGTACGGCAGTTCGACACCGGTGCGGCGAGCGACCATCACCGAGTACTCATGGCGGGCAACCGGGTCAGGGTGGAGCGCCACGACGGCTCCCACCGCAGCCACTGCCCTCCCCCGGGCCTCTGGCTCCTCCAGGTCGAACCCCTTCAACTCCTGCTCGATGCGGAACTGCATCAGGGGCTGGGACTCCTCGATGGCCTTGATCAGCGAGCGCTCATCGCCGTCGCCTACGAGGTCGGCAGGGTCACGGCCCTCGGGGAGAACGGCAACACGCAGATCGAGGTCACCGGGCATCGACTGTTCGAAACCGCGGAGGGCCGCTCCGGCACCGGCGGCGTCGGCATCGAAGGCGAGAACAACTCGCTCGGTGAAGCGACGGAGAAGGTCCAGATGCTCGGTCCCCAGCGCCGTCCCACACGTCGCCACCGCCACAGGGTGACCGGCGAGCTGCATGGCGATCACATCCGTGTAGCCCTCCACGACCACGGCTTGTGACCTGGTGACCATTGCCGACTTGGCCCAATTGAGACCGTAGAGCAGCCGGGACTTGTGATAGATCGGCGTCTCCGGCGAGTTGAGGTACTTGGGCCCGTCGCCGTCGAGCACCCGTGCGCCGAAGCCGACGGCATCACCTCTGACGTCGTAGATGGGGAACATCACCCGGCCCCGGAACCGATCGACCGGTCTACCAGTGCGGGCCCGGGAGGCGAGGCCGGCGGTAATCATCACGTCATCGGAGATTCCGGCCTGATTGAGGTGTTTGGTCAGCGCATCCCACGAATCGGGTGAGTAGCCGATCGAGAACTGGTCGACGACCTCACCGTCGTAGCCACGACTGCGTAGATAGGAACGCGCAGAACCGGCGTCGTCGCCGGTCTTGAGGCGGTCCAGATAGAAGGCGACGGCCGTTTCGGTGGCGCGGACCAATTCCTCACGCCGGTCGCGACGCTTGGAGGCTTCCGGGTCCTGGGTGAGAGCGATGCCGGCGCGACGGGCCAGCAGCTCGAGGGCCCCCACGAAGTCGGTGTTCTGTGTCTCTTGCACCCACCGGAACACGTCGCCGCTCTTGCCGCATCCGAAGCAGTGATAGAGGCCGCGGGCAGCGTCGATGGACAGCGAGGGCGTTTTCTCCTGGTGAAACGGGCACACGGCCATCGTCGACCGGCCAGATCGCTTCACCTTGGTCACTTCGGCGGCCAGTTCGGCGAGGTCGGTCGCATCCCGCACTCGGTCGATGTCTTCTCGGGGATACGCCACAGTGATCGCCAGTGTACGGGGAGTGGTCTGGCCCCGGACCGGGCCCGCGATCAGGCGGAGAAGCGGTCGGCCAGGTAGGTGGACACCTTGTCGATCGCGATGCGGTCCTGCGTCATGGTGTCGCGATCGCGAACCGTCACCTGGTGGTCGTCGAGCGAGTCGAAATCAACCGTGACGCAGAACGGCGTGCCGATCTCGTCCTGACGGCGGTAACGACGCCCGATCGACTGGGTGATGTCCACCTCGATGTCGTACGTCTGTCGAAGCTCATCGGCGAGCCGCTGGGTGACCTCGGTGAGTTCGGGCTTCTTCGACAGAGGAAGCACTGCCGCCTTGATCGGGGCGAGACGGTGGTCGAGTTTGAGAACGGTGCGAGTCTCGCCGTCGACCTCTTCTTCGACGTAGGCGTCGAGCAAGAAGGCGAACGTGGTGCGGGTGGCACCGGCCGCTGGCTCGATGACGTACGGGAAGAAGCGCTCGTCGCCCTCCTCGAAGTACGAGAGGTCGACACCGCTGTGCTCGGCGTGCTGGCGCAGGTCGAAGTCGGTGCGGTTGGCGATGCCCTCGAGCTCGTCCCAACCCCACGGGAACCTGTAATCGACGTCTGAGCACGAGGCGGCGTAGTGCGCCAGCTCATCGCTCTCGTGTTCCCGCAATCGCAGATTCTCGGGCGTCATCCCGAGGTCGATGTACCACTGGTGTCGTTCCTTGAGCCAGTAGTTGAACCACTCGTCGGCCTCGTCGGGGCGACAGAAGAACTCCATCTCCATCTGCTCGAACTCGCGGGTGCGGAACACGAACTGGCCCGGAGTGATCTCGTTGCGGAACGACTTCCCGATCTGGGCGATACCGAACGGCAGGCGCATCCGCGAGGTGCGGCGAACATTCTCGAAGTTGATGAAGATGCCCTGTGCGGTCTCCGGCCGGAGATACACGACGTTCTCGTCGGACTCGACGGGGCCCATGTTCGTCTTGAACATGAGGTGGAACTCACGGGGTTCGGTGAACGTGCCGCGTTTGCCGCACGACGGGCACTGGTCGGGATCCTCGAGCTTGTCGAGACGGAACCGGTTGTTGCAGTTGGTGCACTCGACGAGTGGATCGGAGAACGATGAGAGGTGACCCGATGCCTGCCACACCTGCGGTGACTGGATGATGGCGGAATCGATGCCGACCATGTCGTCGCGGAGTTGCACCATCGAACGCCACCACTGGTCCTTGACGTTGCGCAACATCGCCGTACCCAACGGCCCGTAGTCGTAGGCAGACCGGAGCCCCCCGTAGATCTCGCTGGATTGGAAGACAAACCCGCGCTTTTTGGCCAGGTTGACGATGGTGTCGAAATCGGCAGTCATGAGGCGGGGATGGTAGTGCTGATCTCCTGTGGCTCAGGCCTCTTCAGCACCGCCAAAGCGCCTGATCCGGTTCTGGTACTCGACGATGCAGTCCGCGAAGACATCGCGGGAGAAGTCTGGCCACAACACGTCGGTGAAGACCAGCTCGCTGTAGGCGGACTGCCACATCAGGAAGTTCGAGAGACGCCGCTCCCCGCTGGTGCGGATCAGGAGATCGGGATCTGGCATATCGGAGGCGTAGAGATGCCGAGAGACGGCGTCGACGTCGACGTCGTCGGCCAGCAATTCTCCGGCGGCGACTCTGGCAGCCAGCTCCTGAGCGGCGGTCGCGATTTCTCCGCGGGAGCCGTAGTTGAAGGCAAACACGAGATTCATGCGGGTATTCGCCACGGTGAGGGCTTCGGCTTCGGCGATCTCTGTCCGCAACGCATCGGGCACCCGCGGATCGTCGCGGTCGCCGATGAATCGGATGCGAATGCCCCACTCGTTCATGTCGTCACGACGGCGGCGCAGCAGGTCCCGGTTGAACTCCATGAGGAACGCGACTTCCTCGGGAGAGCGAGACCAGTTCTCCGTTGAAAAGACGTAGGCCGTCAGCCACTCGATACCGAGGTCGAGGGCTGCCTCGATCACGTCGAACAGCACGGGCTCACCCTGCGCATGACCGGCGGTACGGGGGAGGCCGCGGGCGTTGGCCCAGCGCCCGTTGCCGTCGAGGATGATCGCGACGTGCCGCGGGATCCTCGTGGTGTCGATCTCACTCATCGAGGACAGCCAACGATCGGAGCCGGTGATCGAGGTGGTACTCGAGGAATCGGCGGGTCACGCCCATCGCCTCGCGACTCAACCCGGCATCGGCCTCGGGGAGCGCGTCGAGCTCGGCCGTTGCCAGGCCCGCCAGGTAGTCGGTGAGGCCGTCTCTCAGTGCATACGACTGGGGAGTCCGGCACCTCTCGCACAGGGCACCACCGTCGGCAAAGCTGAACCTGGTGAGCCCGGTCTCGGTGCCGCACCCTGCGCATTCGTCCAGCCCGGGAGCGACTCCGACGATCGAGGCCGACTTCAACAAGAACGAGGTGACCAGGTCTGCGTGGGCTTCGGTTGCCTCCAGACGCTCGAGTCCTCTTCGCAGCAGCAAGAAGAGCCGCAGCGCCGACTCCCCCTCCTGAGCAACGGCATCGGCAACCTCGACCATCGTGCCGGCGGCGACGACTCGATCGAGGTCGGAGCGGAGATGAGGAAAGGCGTCGACGACGGCCACCTGGGTGATGGTGTCCAGGTTGCGGCCCTCGTAGAGGACGAGGTCGACGTGAGTGAATGGCTCGAGCCTGCCTCCGAAGCGGCTCTTCGTCTTGCGGATCCCCTTGGCGACGGTGCGGAGCTTGCCGTTGTTGGGGCTCAGCAGGACGACGACGCGGTCGGCGTCCCCGAACGGAAACGATCGAAGCACGATCCCCTGGTCATGACGCAGTGCCATAGAGAGCCGAGCCTATCCCGACCCAGCGACACACCCTGACGTAGGGTTCCGTCATGCTCCTCGACGCAACCGCTCGTTCCCAGTTTCTTGCCGACCATCCCGACTGGGCGCTTGTCGGCGAGACGATCTCGAGAGTCTTCAAGTTGACTGACTTCAACGAGGCCATGGGGTTTGTCACACGTGTCGCCCTGGCCGCAGAGGTCGCCGATCACCACCCCGATATCGACATCCGTTGGAGCAAGGTGACGATCGCATTGACCACCCACGACGCAGGGGGCCTCACCGCGAAGGACACCGAGCTTGCGTCGACCATCGAGTCCCTAGTCCCTAGTCCCTGGTCGCTCGGTGGCCGCCGGCAATGAACGCTTGGCTGGGGACTTGCAGCTGGGGACTTGCAGCTAGGGACTAGGGACTCTCGTAGCTAGGGACTAGCCGACAGCAACTAGGACTCTCTTACTTGTGGGATTCCGCTGACGACCAGACAGCTACGTCACCCCGGGCAGTCGACCACCGTGACGACAAGCACCGCTGACGCCACGTTGCCGTAGGCGTCGGTGACGGAGAACGTGAGCGGCACCCCGACGGAACCTGTGTCCTTGTCGACCGTGTCTGGACCGAATTCGAGTGTTGCCACCCAGAGGTCACCCTTCACGAATGCCATCTCCTTGGAGTTCTCGATGGGGCCTTCCGGGGAGTCGGTTGTCCATGTGATGACGACCGATGTGACACCGGAAGTGTCCGATACGTTGGCCTCCGCTGAGACCTTGGTGTTACCCAACGAGCAACCGTCTCCAAAGCTCTCATACACCGTGTCCGGAGAGATCAACAGGTCGCCCGACGGTGCGGTGATATCAACGAAGTCCACCAGGATCGTCGCCTTGGCGACCAGCCCACCTGGGTCGGTTGCGGTCACGACGATGGGCACTGTGGTCGGTTGGTTCGGGATGTTGCCGGTCAGGCGGACCTCCCCCGTCGACCCATCGATCTGGACGAGACCAGGAGGCGAGTCCTCTATGGCGAACTGGAGGACGTCGCCATCGGGGTCTGTAGCGCTGACGCTTCCGAGCACGTCGCCGGGCTCTCCGTCGATCGACCCTGTCAGCGTGCTTTCGGCGAGCGAAGGGGCCTCGTTGACGTCGGCAACCAGGAACGTGAGCGCCCGGACTGCCGAGGCGCCGTTCGAATCAGTCGCCCGCACAAAGATGCTGTGTCCCGGGGATGTCTCGTAGTCCAGCGGTTCGATGGTGATGATCGTTCCGCTGTCAGCATCAAACGCCAGGGACGATGCAATCGATCCGGACAGTGACACAGAGAAGGTGTCGCCGTCCACGTCGAACACGTCCACGAACCCCACCGTGGCTCCAACGGTCCCCTCGTCGACGGTTCCGGCGGATACCACCGTCAGATCCGGAGGATCGTTGCGGGGACTGACGATGACGGTCACCGTGAGGGTGAGTTCCTCAGTGCCGTCGGTGAGGGTGTAGGTG
>JABDMN010000367.1 GCA_013001485.1 Acidimicrobiia bacterium | reverse complement strand
GCTATGAGACAGCGCCGGATGTCGCCTGGTGCCGGCATGTCGAGGTCAGGAACGAGCCTGCCTGATGAACCGCCATCGTCGGCAACCGTCACGAGAGCCGACAGGGCGCCGGCATACCTTTGGCAGGCGACGACTGCCTGAGCCAGACCGTGCCCCCCGCCGACTGCCACGACCGACGGCCCTTCGGACGAGGACAGCGCCTGCATGAGTGGATCCGGTTCGAGTTCGACGCCCAGTGGGGGGAAGTCGCCGGCCGTCACGAAGCGTCACCGCCGGGGAGATCGCGATGATGCGTCCGGACATCGACTCCCTCGCCCTTGAGGAACCGACCGATCTCCTCGGTCATGGCCACCGAACGGTGCTTGCCTCCCGTGCAGCCGACGGCGATGGTCAGATACGACTTGCCTTCGGCTTCGTAGCGCGGGATGAGAAAGGCGAGAAGCTCGGTGATCCTGGAGAGGAACTCGCCAGCTTCAGGCTGTTCCATCACATAGTCGCGGACAGGCTCGTCGAGACCGGTCTGGGGCCGAAGCTCGGCGATCCAGTGTGGATTCGGTAGGAAGCGCACATCGAACATCACATCGACGACCCGCGGGTTCCCGTACTTGAACCCGAAAGACGTGACGTCGATCTGCATACGGCGCCGTGGCTCCGTTCCGCTGAAGGCATCCTCGAGTCGCTCCCTGAGTTCGTGGACCGAAAGCCTCGAGGAGTCGATGATGATGTCCGACTGGCCTCGAAGCTCCTCGAGCGCCTTCCGTTCCATCTCGATCGATTGCTCCAGCGTGTCAGCCTCGACGGGATGGGGTCGGCGCACCTCCTCGAACCGCCGAACCAGCGCCTCGTCCGAGGCGTCGAGGAACAGGACCGTTGCCCAGATCCCCTGGCCGGCGAGCCACAGGAGAGCCTCGTCCAGCTCGTCGAAGTCGAGCCCGCTACGTGCATCGACAACGACACCGAGCCGGTCGTTGGGCCCATCCGTGAGGTGTCGCTGATTGACCACGGCGGGGATGAGCTGGGGCGGGAGATTGTCGACGACGAAGTACCCAACATCCTGGAGCACCTTCGCGGTGACCGACCGTCCGGCACCGGACATTCCGGTGATGACGACAACCCTGGAGCTACGGGCCATGGCGAATCTCCCTGCTGTTCATGCGAGAACCTCGTGGTGTAACACGTTATAGAGATCGCGGGCCACCGACTCGGGTATCTCTTCGGCGAGCTGGTGAACGTCGGCTTCGCGAATCCGCTTCAGCGAACCGAATCGCCGCAGCAATTTCTTCTTCCGTCCGGGCCCGATCCCGGGGACATCATCGAGAATCGAGTCGACCATTCGTTTGCCCCGGAGCCTCCGGTGATAGGCGACCGCGAAACGGTGCGCCTCGTCCCGAACCCGCTGCAGCAGGTAGAGGGCTTCCTCGCCGCGTGGGATCTGGACCGGCTTGGCCCGGTTCGGCAGGTACACCTCTTCCATTCGCTTGGCGAGGCCTGCTACCGGGATGTCGAGCTCAAGCTCCGCGAGGACCCGGATCGCGCGTCCGAGCTGACCGGCTCCGCCATCGATCAGGACAAGAGACGGTGGATATGCGAATTTGCCCCGTTCCTCCACGGGCAGCTGTTGCTGTTTGACCAGCTGCGTGAAACGCCGCCGCAGCACTTCTTCCATGGCGGCGAAGTCGTCCTGGCCCTCAACGGACCGGACCTTGAACCGCTTGTAGTCACTCTTGCGAGGGAGCCCGTCCTCGAGGACCACCATCGAGCCCACGGTGTCGCGTCCCTGAATGGTTGAGATGTCGTAGCACTCGATGCGAAGGGGCGAGTGGGGAAGGCTCAGGTGTTGCTGGAGCGAATTGAGGGCGCGGGCGCGGGCGTTGTGGTCGCTGGCCCTCTTCAACCGGTGCCGGGCGAACTCCTCTTCGGCGTTCGACGTCGCCGTCTCCATCAAACGCCGCTTGTCTCCACGTTGGGGAACGCGAAGCGAGACAGCCGCTCCCCTTCGCTCCTGCAGCCAATCACCCCACAGCTCGGCCTCATCTGGCATGGAGGTGACGAGCACTTCGCGAGGTGGCCGCTCCTCGCCGTACAGCTGGTGGATGAAACGTCCGATCAACTCGGGAGTCGTCACGTCCTCGACCCGGTCAACGATCATCGCCCGACGGCCGACCACCCGCCCCAGATGAACCCGCAGCACCACCAGGGCCACTTCGAGTTCGTCGCCGGTGGCTGCGATGAGGTCGAAGGTGTCGCGCCGCTTGCCGACCATCTCCTGACGGGCCAGCGCACGCTCCACAGCCTGGAGCTGATCGCGGAGTCGGGCGGCCGTTTCGAATTCGAGGTCGCCAGAGGCAGCCATCATCCTGTCGCGCAGGGTGTCGGTCACATCGTCACGGTCACCGTCGAGAAAGGCAGCCAACCCGTCGATGTGCTCGCGGTAGGTGTCGGCGTCAACCTCACCTACGCAGGGGCCGGCACACCTCTCGATGTGAAAGAGCAGACACGGTCGACCGCTTGCCTCATGGCGACGGAATTTGGCATTCGTACACGTGCGGACCGGGAAGGTTCGCAGCAGGAGATCAAGTGTCTGGCGGATGGCGTAGGCATGCGCGTACGGCCCGAAGTAGTCCGTGCCCTTGCGACGCCGACCTCGCATCACGAGCGCTCGAGGCCATTCCTCGCTGCGGGTTATCGCCAGGTAGGGGAAGCTCTTGTCATCCTTGAGCCGGATGTTGAAGCGAGGGCCGTGCTGCTTGATCAGATTGAACTCGAGATGCAGAGCGGCCACTTCGGAGTCGGTGACGATCCAGTCGACCGAGGCAGCAGAGTCGACCATGGCCCGGGTGCGAGGCTGAATATCCTTGCCGAAGTAGTTGGCAACCCGCTTACGAAGCGACTTCGCCTTTCCGACGTACAGCACGGCGCCGTGCGCGTCACGAAAGAGGTAAGCGCCGGGCGCGTCCGGGATCTCCGACGAGGGGGGACGACGCATCGCGACGATGTTAGGGGTGGGGGTGATTCAGCCCCGACGCCACCAGCGGGCGAACGGTTCGTCCAGGCTCAGGAGGCGAGGCGCCCGACCCATCCGTCAAGGATTTGGTCCACCAGGCCGTGACTCGCCGACATCTCGGGTTGATCTTCGACGAAGCGAATGGCTTCCTCGGTCATGTGGGCCGGCGGGTTGTCGTGAACATCGACCTCTGGAGCCACCGCGAGGATCTCGTCGACGGAGGTGGCGTTGACTTTGGCCCACAGGGTCCGTCCGGCCAGCTCGAACGCCACGATGTGATTCTGCATGGGAGTTGCCCCTTGTTTCCGCTTCCGATTTCAATCGGCACCAAGCGGAGGAGACTTGAGCCAGCGGAGGCCGACAAGGCGAGGAATCCGGTCCTGACCGGCCAGGAGCTGGTCTTGGGGATCGATCGTCAGTGCTCGCTCCACCAGCGTATCGAGCAGCCAGCCCGACGCCGCGGCGGCCCTGATGATGTTCCCGAGGGGACGATGGTGAAACGTCATGGTGTGGGCACCGGCTGGCTCCTCCCCGGCAGCCTCCGTGAAATAGTCGGCCCATCGCCACAACACCTCACCGTCGGATGGGTCGACCACCGGTCCCGCGCCGGGCGCGGTGTAGGCCGGATGGTTGGCGACGACCGCCACGAACCCTCCTGAGCCGACCACCCGCCCGAGCTCGGCGAAGAGCCCGGCCAGTTCGGGCAGGTGCTCGAGCACGAGCACCGCATAGGCGCCAGCTATGGAGCCTGACGAAAGCCACTGGAGGTCGGGAAGTCGGCATTGCACTACCGGTGCTCGCTCGACGGCGTGAGCGAGGAGGGCTCCAGACGCGTCACACCCGAATGCAGTTCCGGGGATCGCGTCGATGACCCGTCCATCCCCACAACCCAGATCGACCACGGGTCCGGTGGGGCGGGGAAGGATCTCGGTCAGGAGCGGGATGACGTCACGGTCGTAGGCAGGATCGGCGGCGACCTCGCCGCGCCACCAGTCAGCAAGGTCGTCCCAGCCGGTCAGAGAAGGACCTCGCGAAGGAACTTGCCCGTGTAGCTCTCTGAGACCGCGGCAACCTGCTCCGGCGAACCCACCGCAACGATTGCGCCGCCGCCCTCGCCGCCCTCGGGCCCAAGGTCGACGATCCAATCGGCCGACTTGATCACGTCGAGGTTGTGCTCGATGACAACAACTGTGTTTCCAGCACCCACCAGACGCTGCAGAACCTGGAGCAGCTTCCGGATGTCTTCGAAGTGCAACCCGGTCGTGGGCTCATCGAGGATGTACATCGTCCGTCCTGTGGATCGCTTGCCCAGCTCGGACGACAGCTTGACCCGCTGGGCCTCGCCTCCGGACAACGTGGTGGCGGGTTGGCCGAGCCGGATGTACCCAAGGCCGACGTCGTACAACGTCTGCAGCACCCTGGCGATCGGTGGCTGGTTCTCGAAGAACTCGAGGGCCTCTTCGACAGACATGTCGAGCACGTCGGCTATCGAGTGTCCCTTCCACAGGATCTCGAGCGTGTCTCGGTTGTAGCGCCGCCCTTTGCACGTGTCGCACGGGATGTATACGTCGGGAAGGAAGTGCATCTCTATGCGCAACGTGCCATCGCCCTTGCACGTCTCGCACCGTCCACCGGCCACGTTGAACGAGAACCGACCGGGCTGATACCCCCTGGCCTTGGCGTCTGGAGTGCTGGCAAAGAGCTGCCTGATCTTGTCGAACAACTTGGTGTAGGTCGCCGGGTTCGAGCGCGGGGTCCTACCGATCGGGCTCTGGTCGATGTTGATGACCTTGTCCAGCTCCTCGACACCCTCGATCTTCCGGTGTCGCCCGGGAAGGTCCTTCGAGCCGATGAGGGCCTGGCGGAGCCCCTTGGTCAGGATCTCCTGGACAAGCGACGACTTGCCGCTCCCGGAGACTCCCGTGACACACACGAACATCCCGAGAGGGAACTCGACGTCGACGGTGCGTAGGTTGTTCTCGGCCGCACCGAGGACCCGGATGGCCCGCCCGTCGGTCACACGGCGTTCGATCGGCACATCGATGGCTCGACGCCCTGCCAGGTAGTCGCCCGTCATCGAGCCTTCCTCGGCCATGATGTCCTTTACGCCACCTTCAGCGACGATGTGGCCTCCGTGCTCACCGGCACCGGGTCCGATGTCCACGACGTGGTCGGCAACGCGGATGGTCTCCTCGTCGTGTTCGACAACGATCAGCGTGTTGCCAAGGTCGCGGAGCCGGATCAGCGTCTCGATGAGCCTCTGGTTGTCACGCTGATGGAGGCCGATGGACGGCTCGTCGAGCACATAGAGCACCCCGACGAGGCCGGAGCCGATCTGGGTCGCAAGCCGAATCCGCTGTGCCTCTCCACCCGCCAGGGTCGCTGCAGATCGCGACAACGTCAGGTAGTCGAGGCCGACGTCGATGAGGAACGCAAGACGCTCCCGGATCTCCCTGAGAACGAGCGTGGCCACCCTGGAGTCGCGCTCGGACAACTCGAGGTCCTCGAGGTACCGGTGGGCACGGTGAAGCGGCAATGCTGAGACCTCGTGGATTCCGAGGTCGCCCACCGTGACTGCCAGGGACACCGGGTTCAGGCGCCCTCCGCCGCAGGCGTTACAGGGCACCTCACGCATGTACTGCTCATATCCGGCGCGGGCTGCATCCGAGTCGGTGTCTGCGTACCGCCGCTCGATCCATGGGATGACGCCCTCGTAGGTCGTCTGATAGCGGCGCAGCCTGCCGAACCTGTTCTTGTACTCAACGAGGTAGCTACGTTCGCCCGTGCCGTACAGCAACATCTTCTGCTGGCTCTTCTTCAGCTTCTTCCACGGCACATCGAGAGGGATCGACTCCTCTGTGGCGACCGCCTCCAGCACCCGCATGTAATAGCGCATGCGGTGCCGGCCACCCCAGGGCGACAGAGCCGAGTCCTCGATCGTTCGGTCGGGTTGCGGGACCACGAGCGTCGAATCGACCTCTCTCCTCGTGCCGAGCCCCGAACACTCGACGCACGCTCCGTACGGGCTGTTGAACGAGAAGTTCCTCGGCTGAAGCTCCTCAAAGGAGTGGCCACAGACGTCACATGCGAAGTGCTGGGAGAAGGTCAGCGTCGGGCCATCGACGACGTCCACCAGCGCCACGCCGTCGGCGAGCCGCAGCGCGGTCTCCAGCGAATCCGTGAGCCGCCGATCGATGTCGGGCTTCATCACCAATCGGTCGACAACGACTTCGATCGTGTGTTGGTAGTAGCGGTCGAGCTTGATGTCCTCGGTGAGATCACGGATCTCCCCGTCGATGCGTGCCCGAGCGAAGCCCTCCCGCCCGAGCTCGGCGAGCATCGCCTCGTACTCGCCCTTTCGACCCCGCACCACGGGGGCAAGGACCTGGAATCGAGTGCCCTCCCCCAGCTCGAGGATGCGGTCGACGATCTGCTGTGGGGTCTGGCGGGATACGGGTGATCCGTCGTTCGGGCAATGGGCAATCCCCACCCGGGCATAGAGAAGACGGAGGTAGTCGTGGATCTCGGTGACGGTTCCCACGGTCGAACGAGGGTTGCGGCTAGCAGTCTTCTGGTCGATCGAGATTGCCGGCGACAGGCCTTCGATGAAGTCAACGTCGGGTTTGTCCATCTGTCCAAGGAATTGACGGGCATAGGCCGACAGGCTCTCCACATATCGTCGCTGGCCCTCGGCATAGATCGTGTCGAACGCAAGCGACGACTTCCCCGACCCGGACAACCCGGTGAAGA
>JABDMN010000345.1 GCA_013001485.1 Acidimicrobiia bacterium | reverse complement strand
CCGTCGAAGTCCGACACGAGCGCCGCAGCGACCGTGGTCGTTGTCGCCGTGTCCCCGGCCGAAGTGGTGCCGGCTGCGGTGGTGCTCGTCGTCGCGTCCGAGGCCGATGGCGTCATGGTCGTCGTCGACCCCGGCAACGACTCGGCGACGGTCGTGGTCGTCGATGCCGTGGATCCCCCGCCACACGCTGAAACGACGAGGGCGAGGCCGAGTACGAGCGAGATTGGGCCGAGGCGTTTCACAGGGCGAGACGTTACCGCCGGCTGCGGTTTAGTCGAGTCCCCCTCCCCTAACCTGCCCGTATGCGTTGGGCATTCGCCGCATTCACCGCTGTCGCAATCCTCGGAGCCGGGTTCGTCGTCTCTGGAGGGGGACCTCCCGCGATCACGTTCACCGACGACGTTCCGTCCGATGTTCGGGAGCTGGCGACCGCCACGTGGGACGAGTTCACGGACTTCTTCAGCGACCGCAGCGGTTGTTTTCCTGGAGTGACGGTCGACGTCGCATGGCACGACTACCCGGAGCGGGCCGAGTATTTCGCAGCCACCGATTCGGTGGTTGTGCGCATACCGGCGACCGCGCCACGGCTCCGCACGTCACTGCTCCACGAGTTCGCCCACCACCTGGAGGCGAACTGCGAGGAGCTGTCTGGGCTCACGACCGACCTCCGCGCAGCCCAGGGCCTCCCCGCGGACGCCGATTGGTACGACGCCGAGTTGTGGGCCCTCACACCATCGGAGCATTTCGCCGAGACGGTGGCTGAGACGATCGCCGGGTTCCGCACCAACAATCTCGACCTGATCCTCGTGAGCGACTCGGCGCGCCAAGTCGTGTCCGAATGGGCAGGCTCGACCAACTGGACGCCTCGGGATGGCTGGCAGTTGCCAGCAGCGCCTTAGGACCGCGTCCTAGGACCGCACCTAGGACAGCTCGGCGCTGAGCGCGACCGCCTTCTCGACCACAGCGGCGGCGTCACCACTGTCGACCGACTGTGCGGCGAGTGCCATCGCTTCGGTGAAACCGTCGGCTAGCCCGGCCACGACGATGGCCGGGGCTGCGTTCACCAGGGCGATATCGCGTTTCGGACCGGGCTCGCCGGCGAGAACCGACTGCGTGATGGCCAGATTCTCGGCGGCGTCTCCGCCCTTCAGGTCGTCGAGTGAAGCCCGCGTCACACCGAAATCCTCGGGAGTCCACTCGGCACGGGTGATTTCGCCATCTTTGAGCCGATAGATGAACGATGGGCCTGTGGTGGTCAGCTCGTCGAGACCGTCCTCGCCGTAGTACACGAAGGCGGCCTCCGCTCCGATGTTGGCGAGCACCTGGATCATCTTCTCGGCCATCGACGGGTCAGACACTCCGAGGGTCTGGCGCTGGGCGCGAGCCGGGTTGCAGAGCGGTCCAAGGAAGTTGAAGACGGTGCGTACCCCCAATTGCGACCGAACCGGTGCGGCGTGACGCATCGCCGGGTGATAGGCCCTGGCGAAAAAGAACCCGAACCCGGCTTCCTTCACCATCCGAATGGAGGCCTCTGGCGACAGCTCGAGGTTGATCCCGAGGGCCTCGAGCAGATCGGCCGAGCCCGTCTTCGACGATGCTGCCCGGTTTCCGTGCTTGGCGATCTTGGCTCCCGCTCCCGCTGCGATGAATGCGGCCGTCGTGGAGATGTTGAAGGTCCCCGACGAGTCTCCGCCGGTTCCCGCTGTGTCGACCACAGGCTCGCCGATGTCGACCGTGATCGCAGCGTCGAGCATCGACCGGACGAGACCGGTCATCTCATCCGCGGTCTCGCCCTTGGACCGTAGGGCGACAATGAACGCCGCGGTTTGGGCCTCGGTCGCCTCACCGCCCATGATCTGATCCATGGCGGCGCGGGCGCTGTCGGCTCCGATGTCGTCGCCGGCCATCAGCGGCCGGAGAACGTCCGGCCAGGAGAACTCGCTCATGGCGGTGACCTTAGCGATGGGTCATTCCGGGTCGGGAAGCCAGGAGCGGGCGTACTCCCCACCAGCGTTCCACAGCATCCACCCAACGCCACGCTCTTCCGACTCGAAGATCTCAGCGCCGATTTGGGTGCCGTTGTAGTAGAACGCCTGCAGCCAGGGCCGCATCACCGCACCGCCCTCGAGCCGGGGCAGCCCCTTGTCGAGGGCCCAGGAGATGATGGGTCCCGGGGCCGAGTTCGGGTCCTCGTAGCCCAGCGTTCCGGGTGAGTAGTGGCTCGGGTACAGCATGGGGCTGATGTAGTCGACGACGTACGAAACCTCTTCGGGGCGCTGCCCGATCCCTTCGTCCGTCGGCGACGACAGGACGATGCCAAAGACGTCGGCAGAGATCGCACAGCCCAGGGGATGGATGCGATTGCCCGCCTCTCGGAGGAACCCGGTGACTGCGGCAAGCCGGTCCTCCGACGTGAAGGTTCCCCGATTGCGCAGCGCGGCCCCCGTGATGCCGGCAGGGAAGCGGATGTAGTCGAACTGGATCTCGTCGAACCCCAGTTCACACGCCTCGACACCAAGGTCGAGCAGGTACTCCCAGTTCGCCTCGTTGGTGATGTCCACCCACTGGCCGATGAGCTTGGAGTCGGGATCGGCTTTCACCCGCACCCTGTCCTCGAAAGACACCACACGCGTGATGGTGTAGAGC
>JABDMN010000331.1 GCA_013001485.1 Acidimicrobiia bacterium | reverse complement strand
ATACAGGCGGCAAGGAGATCCGGCTGACTATCAAGCCTGACGCCGAGGCGCTGGGATTAACGCAGGCGTCGCTCGGCAGGCAGGTGCGGCAGGCTTTCTACGGCGAGGAAGCGCAGCGTATACAACGCGGCAAAGACGATCTGCGCGTGATGGTCAGGTATCCCCTCGATGAGCGCCGGTCCATAGCCGACCTGGAAAACATGCGGATCCGCACGCCCGAGGGCGCGGAAGTACCGTTCGAATCGGTGGCGGAAGTCTCGTTTGGCAGCAGCTACACGAATATCACGCGCCAGAATCGGGCGCGGACCGTCACCGTTTCCGCGGACATCGATCCGGAAATCGTCGAACCCGGAGAGGTCATCAGTTCGATTAACGAAGAATTCATCCCCGGGCTCCTGTCCCGTCATGCCGGGGTCAGCTACGGACTTGAAGGAGCCAGCCAGGAGGAGCAGGACCTCATACGTAACCTAACCGTCGCTTCAATCGCGGCCCTGTTCCTGATCTATGCACTCATCGCTATTCCGTTGCACTCCTACGCGCAGCCACTGGTAATCATGTCGGTCATTCCATTCGGCCTGATCGGTGCTGTCATCGGGCATATCGTAATGGGCAAAGCCGTCAGCATGTTCTCGCTCTTCGGGATAGTTGCCCTGGCGGGAGTTGTCGTCAACGACAGCCTGATCATGGTGGACTTCATCAACAAGGCCCGCCTGGCCGGGGCGTCCCTGAAACAGGCTGTAATTGACTCAGGGACAATGCGATTCAGGGCAATTGTCCTAACGTCGTTCACTACAGCGGCGGGTCTGATGCCAATCATGCTCGAGCGTAGTGTGCAGGCGCAGTACGTCATCCCGATGGCGATCTCGCTCAGTTTCGGAATATTGTTTGCGACCGCGATTACTTTGTTTCTCATTCCCTCGCTCTACATGCTGCAGATCGACGGATTTGCGCGCACCAGGAAGACCGTCGACTGGTTGTTGGGACGTGAGGAAACTGCAGACACCAGCGAGGCTGCCTGAGGCGCCAACTATCGGTACCAATCCCAATGTACGCAACGGCGTCATGGCCGGGCTGATCTGCTACCTGCTTTGGAGAGTCTTGCCGGTCTACTTCAAATGGGTCCAGTGAAAGTTCGGGGCCACGCAAAATTACGCAAAGCTCGTCCTAAGGCCTTGATGAAGAATTTGGAGACGTCGCAAGTCGCTGAGAAATTGGTGGCCAGGGGCAGAATGGACTCGCTTCGCTCGCCCTTTGGGCGCACTGCGTGAACCGCCCCGGGTATTCCGGAGCCACTTTTGTGTGAGTCAGGCCGCCATAGCCTGACCGCTTTCCTGCTCGTAATGGGCTGCCTCGAACTCGTTCGGCGGGATGTTCCCAGTCGGCTCTAGCAAGTGTGTCACTCGCTGAGGGAGACCATGAGGTCATGGTCGCTCTTACCCACGATGCTTGAAATTCCTGGCAATAGTCACCTCAGTGTCACGCTGATTCCAAATGTCCTGGAGGGCCGACAAGGACCGCTTGGACCAAAAGGGCCTGCCGGCCCGATGTAACCGCCTGGCGCGGGCAGCGCAGCCAGTAATCCGCGGATAGGCAAAATGACTGGAGTCCGCTCTGGTCGTGGAGGTTTGTTGGTATTCAATAGGCTGAGCAATTCTGAGCATCCAGACTTCCGCGTTTGTACAACAGTGAAAGTCGCGAATAGCCCCAGAACCGCTAGAGGCTGCGAAAGGTCCGCTTCCGGTTTCCAAAGCAGACTCTAAGTACAACCCAGAATTGACGGACCTGGTCTTCTCAGATCAAGCTGAGCACTGTTAAAGGCAAATCCAGCGAAAGCTGGAGACGCAAAGCCGCGGGTCCTCGCCTCCCCCACGATGTTCTGTCGTGCAGGACTCAAGATCGCCGGGCTGCCGAAATGCTGATTGGGCGCTTCGAACAGGGAGTGACACTCATGAAACTAGCCGCAACTTGCGCAGTTCCCGGATTTGTCTCTATATCGATATTCAGACGGCATCTAGTCACCATTGCGATAGCCCTGCTAGCCGCGGGGGCGTCGGTGGCGGCGCCGGGCGAACTCGATCCGACTTTCGGTGAAGGCGGCCGGGCGCAGATCACTGTCCAGGACGCGTTCGGCAGTGCTCAGTCCGCGCAGTTCTATGCCATCGCACAGCAGGACGACGGCAAGCTCCTGCTCGGCGGATCGGTGTGGAGCCCGAACGCCGACGGGAATTACTCCGAAAACCTCCTGGTCCTGCGCCTGAATACGGACGGCTCCCTGGACACCAGCTTTGACGGCGACGGCTGGGCGGCGATCGACGTCGTCCCGACTGAGTTCGGCGGATCCAACGACTATGTATTCGCCATGATCGTGCAGCCGGACGGCAACATCGCTGTCGCCGGCGAGACCATCGACAATACCGACACGTTCGAGTCAGATATGGTGTTCGCGCGGCTGAACCCGGACGGGTCCCGCGACATGACGTTCGGCACCGACGGCGTCGTCGTCCGCGATACCGGAGGATCGTATGTCGACCGGGCCACCGGCATTGTCCGGCAGGCGAACGGCAGCCTGGTGGTCGCCGGCATCACGGACCGAAACGGCGACCAGGATGTGATCTTCGCCCGTTTCGATACGAACGGTGCGTTCGACACCACCTTCGGCACCAACGGCGAGACCCTCGTCTCCTTCGGGCCGTTCTCGACCGAGTCAGTGGCCGCTCTCACTCAAGACTCGACCGGCGCGCTCGTCGCCGTTGGTCACGGCCCGGGCGGGGCGGGCCAGCAGACCCTGGTGGCCTATCGGCTGACGACGGGCGGAGACCTCGACGCGGGCTTTGGCACGGACGGCATCGCTGTCGTGAATTTCGGCAACCAGTCCACCGACGGCTTCTCGATTGCCGTGCGTTCCGACAACAAGCTCGTTCTGCTCGGAAGGACATGGACCGGCGGCAACTACCGGCCGGCACTGGCCCTCCTCAATACCGACGGCAGCCTGGACACGGGCTTCGACGGCGACGGCACGATTACGCCCGAGCTGAATCCGGATTCTTCATACGACACCGCATTTAGCGTCGTCGTGGAACCCGACAACAAGATCGTGTTCGCGGGCGGCTTCCAGCCGGACGACTTCAGCATGGCGCGGGACATGTTCCTCGCCCGCCTGAACGCCGACGGCAGTACGGACACGAGCTTCGGTGACGGCGGGGCCGCCATCGCCGATTTCGGAGACTCGGGGGAAGTATCGCAGGCCGAGGCGAACCTGCTCCTGCGGCAGGCCGACGGACGTCTCGTGATTGCCGGACGGCGGCCCTTCGGGGGCAGCTGGAGTGAGGACCCGATTGCGCGCTTCGACAGCGCGGGCGGGGGATCCGGCGGGGTACTGAGCTTCAAACAACAGGGATCCTCCTGGGACGAGAATGCCGGGACGATCATGATCCCTGTGCGCCGCACCGGTGGTGCTACGGGACCCGTCAGCGTGCAGGTCCGCGTCGGCTGGAAGGCCGACTACTACTCCCCGATCGGTGCCGGTGAAGGGTGCGACTATCAGGACGTGACGACTCTGCTCGAATGGGCGGACGGCGACTACGCCGACAAGGCGGTTAGCATCACACTGCTCGACGACATATACCAGGAGTACTCCGACCATTTCACGATCGAGCTCCACAGCCCGGCGGGTGCCTACACCGCGGCGGACACCCACCAGGTTCAGATCTATTATGACCCGGCCGATACCACGATCCCGGACCCGGGTTCGGTCTCGATCGAGCTCGAGAAGACTGTCGGAGAAGGCGACGGCGCGGTTTCCCTGGTCGTATCCCGTACCGGGGCGGCACAGGACTGCGAGGTCGTCGGCGTCACTACGGTCTTCGGATACGGAGGCTACGAGGCGACACCGGGCCTTGACTATACGGAGCTGTCGACCATCATCCAGTTCGGCGAAGGCGACACGGCCAACAAGCAGGTCACTATCCCGATCATCGATGATGTGCTAGGCGAGCGCGATGAGAGGTTTGCTGTCGAGATCAGCCCTGCCAACGGCATCGCGGACAACTATCTCGCCTCGGTGACGATTCTCGACAACGACGGCGGCTTTGCCGGCGTCATCGAGATCTACGGGGACTTTATCGATCAGGAGTACGACGGAGCACTGGGTGGCCCCCTCACCTTTAGCCGGTACGACGGGTCCAACGGGGTCGTGACGGTCGACTATGCCGTCACGAGCGGCACGGCCACGGCCGGCATCGACTTCGTCGCGCAGACCGGAACCGTCACCTGGCCCGATGGTGACACTGCCGACAAAGAGATCTTCGTCACGATAATCGACGACACGGAAGAAGAGCCCGACGAGACGTATTTCGTCACCATCTCGAACCCGACCGGGGGCGCGGAGCTCGGGTACCAGACGAGCGCCACCCAGCAGATTATCGACGATGACACCCTGTATCCCGGCGAGTTCATCGTCACGAGCTGGACCTACGAGTTCGACGAGGACATCGGGACCATCACCGCTGCGGTCCAGCGGCGACAGGGAAGAGACGGGGCGGTATCGGTGGACTATGCCACGGCCGACGGAACCGCCCTCGACGGTGCCGACTTCACGGGCGTGAGCGGTACGCTCGAGTTCGCGGATCAGCAGGGCTGCGACCGACAATACTCCTGCGGCGAGGGTTACTTCGTCAACATCCCGATCGCGATCATCGACGACGCGGAATACGAGCCCGATGTCGAGTCTTTCGCGTTCAACCTGTCCAACCCCACGGGGGGGGCCACCCTCGGCAGCCCGTCGTCCATAACCTTCAATATTCGGCCGAACGACTCCCCGAACGGCTCGATCCAGATGGTTGTTCCAGACGTTGCGTTCGACGAAACCGCGGGAACCGTAGCGGTCCAGGCGACCCGCACGGGCGGCTCGCAGGGCATCGTATCGATCGACTACCTCATCACGGGCTCGGGTGCGACTCCGGACGTCGACTTCCAGGCCACCGACGGGACCCTCACCTGGGTAGATGGCGAGACCGGCCCCAAGGATATCCTGATCGAGATCCTCGACGACGCGATCGTCGATCCGTACGAGTCCGTTTACATACGGCTCCAGAACGCCACCGGCGGCGCTATCCTCGAGCCGGAGCAATACTCGTTCCTGAGGATTCTCGATGACGAGTCTCTGCCGGGCACGCTGTTCTTCTATTCACCCACTGACGTTGCGGAGGGCGCGGACAACGCAATCCTGTATGTGTATCGAGACAGCGGGACCGCCGGCACGGTCAGCGTGGACTATGCAACGGTGTCGGACAGCGCCGTCGAGCCGGACGACTTCACGGCGACATCAGGCACCCTGACCTGGCCGAACGGTGACAACGACTTCAGGCAGGTCCTGGTACCGATCGTCGACGACGCGCTGACCGAGCCCACGGAGTCCTTCAGCATCGTCTTCAGCAGTCCCACGGGAGGCCTGTTGGTTCCCGAGAACACGGCCACGATCAACATCATCGACGACGACAACCCGGGCGTGATCTCGATGAGCCTGACGAGCGTGGCGGTAGCCGAGTCGGCCACGACGCTGAACATCACCGCGACCCGATCGGTGGGCGCGTTCGGTGCGGTCAGTGTCTCCTATTCGACTTCCGACGGAACGGCTCAGGCCGGACCGGACTACACGGCGGCGAGCGGTACCCTGAGCTGGAACACGAATGACATGGAGCCTCAGGCGTTCAGCATCACCATCCTCGACGACGCGATCGAGGAGGACGACGAGGACTTCGCAGTCACGCTCTCCGACCCGACCGGCGGGGCGACCCTCGGGGCCGCGACGACCACGGTGACCATCGAGGACGATGATGCCAACCCGGGCACGATCCTGTTCACGGTCGCGTCGCGGGCGGTAAGCGAGGCGGCCGCGACCGTGCAGATCGACGTCGAGCGATTCGGCGGGTCCCTGGGCGAAGTGACAGTCGACTACGCCACGGAGGAAGGCACTGCCAGCGAAGGCGACGACTACGCGGCGACTTCGGGAACGCTCACATGGGTGGACGGCGAGCGCGATACACGCTCCTTCAGCGTGCCGATCGTCAACGACACCGCCGAGGAAGGCTCCGAGTCGTTCACGGTGACGCTGTCGAATCCCACCGGCGGTGCCCTGCTGGGCGTGCCGGCGACCGAGATCGTGACGATCGAGAACGACGACGCAGCTAACGGCGTGCTCGATTTCAGCGTCTCCGAGGTTACGGTGACCGAGGGCGGCGACGTCACGCTCACCGTCGAGCGCACGGGTGGTTCCTACGGCGCCGTGTCTGTCGACTACCAGACGCTCAACAGGTCGGCAATGGCACCGGATGACTACACCGCAGCCAGCGGCACGCTGGACTGGGCCGACGACGACACGACCACCCGGTCCATCACGATCACCACGATTGACGATGCGACCGACGAGCCCGCTGAGGAGTTCGATGTCCTGTTGTCGAACCCGACCGGCGGTGCCCGCACGGGCGCGGGTTTCGCCGTTGTGACCCTCGAAGACAATGACCTCGGTCCAACGGGAACCCTCGGGCTCTTTAGGGTTGCGGCCACGGTCGGCGAACTCTCATCGTCGGTCACGATCAGCGTGACCCGGACGGAGGGCGCCTCGGGACCGGCGACGGTGGACTTCGTCACACAAGACGATACCGCGGCAGCGGGCGAGGACTATGTGGCGACCAGCGGAACGCTGAGCTGGGAGGACTTCGACGACAACGCCAGGTCGATTACGATTCCTCTGACGGACGACACGGTCGACGAGCCCGATGAGACGTTCTTCATCGTGTTGTCGAACGCCACGGGGGCATCCCTGGATCTGGCGGCCGATACCGCAACCATCACGATCGTCGACGACGATCTGCCGCCTGTGCCGGGAACACTGGCCGTCACGGGCGAGACCTCGGTCAGCGAGGCCGTGGGCCCGATCATCTACACCTTCAGCCGCACGGGCGGCGTCGACGGAGAGGTCGGCATCAGCTACACAACCACGTCCGGGACCGCGACGGCCGGAGAAGACTTCTCGGCCGAAAGTGGCATCCTCACGTGGACCGACGGCGACGGCGCATCGAAGACGGTCACAGTTACGATCTTCGACGACGCCGTGGACGAGCCGCACGAGCGCTTCTCGATGGACATCTCCAATCCAACGGGGGATGCATCGCTGGGCAACGCCAGCCTGACCACGCTGATCCTCGACAATGACGTTTCGGGTCCGGGCACGCTGAGCATCGCCGGCGGGGTATCCGTGTTCGAAACCGTCGGCACGGCGGTCCTGGCGGTCTCGCGGGTAAATGGCTTCGACGGTCCGGTCAGCGTCGACTACGCGACCTCGCCGGACACGGCGCTCGAAGGCTCTGACTTCACCGCCGTCACCGGCACCCTCACCTGGGCCGACGGCGACGGCGACGACAAGTTCATCTCCGTACCGATTATCAACGACGACCTCGAGGAGGGGTACGAGTCCTTCGACGTCATCGTCTCGAATCCGAGTGGCGGCGCCGACATCGGCCTGGCAATCGGCGTTGTCAACATCCAGGACGATGATGTGCCGGGCACGCTCGCATTTACGGAAGGGGTAGCGTCAGTCGATGAGACAGCCGGAACGCTGACCGTTCGCGTATCCCGCTCGATCGGAGACCGGGGCGCCGTGTCCGTGGACTACGCGACGGCCAGCGGCAGCGCGACGGAGGGTGCCGATTTCACCGGCACCAGCGGCACGCTCACCTGGGGCGACCGGGACTCGTCGACGAAGAGCTTTGAAATCCCGATCATCGACGACGCGGCAGGGGAATTCGAAGAGGACTTCACGGTCGTCCTGACGAACCCGACCGGGGGAGCTTCCCTCGGCAACGCGCTGCTGACAGTCACGATCATCAGCGACGAGATCCCGGTGCCCGGGACGGTCCGGATGGTTGCGCCCGCGGTGAACGTGGACGAGACAGCGGGCACCATCGACGTCCAGGTCGAGCGGATCGTGGGCTCCGACGGCGAGGTCTCCATCGACTACGTCACCCAGGCGGGATCGGCGACGACGGCGGACTTCTCACTGGTGAGCGGCACGCTCACGTGGGCAGATGGTGACACCGCGAACAAGGCCATCACCGTCGGCATCACGGATGATACGGCCTTCGAGGCCGATGAGCAGTTCTCCGTAAACCTGTCGAACCCGCAGGGAGGCGTCATTTTGGCCGAGGCCAGCACCGTCGTGACGATCCTGAGCGACGATGCGCCGGTCCCCGGAACGATCGCCATTGCTGAGGCCACGGCGAGCGTGAACGAAACCGCCGGCACGGTCACGTTGTCCGTTACCCGGACCTCCGGCAGTGACGGTGTGGTCGGGGTGAGCTACGCGACATCCGCCGGCAGCGCCACGGGAGGATCCGACTTCACGGCGACCAGCGGCACGTTGAGCTGGGCTGACGGCGAGTCCGCCACGAAGACCATCGTCGTGCCGATCCTCGACGACGCTGACTACGAGCTCGAGGAGACCTTCAGCGTCACCCTGTCGGCCGTCACCGGCGGGGCCGGCCTTGGTGCCGACACGACCACCGTCACGATCATCAACGACGATCCGGCCCAGCAGGGCAGGATCGAGATGGCGAGCGCGACGGCCAGCGTCGACGAGGCGGCAGGCTCCGTCAGCATCACGGTCAACCGCGTCAGCGGGTCCGACCAGGCCGTCAGCGTCGGCTACACAACCGCTCAGGATTCCGCGATCGAAGGCGTTGATTTCACGGGCGCCAGCGGAACACTCGACTGGGCCGACGGCGATTCGGCGGCGAAGACCATCGTCGTGCCGATCCTCGACGACGGGGATTTCGAGCTCGACGAGACCTTCTCCGTGGTGCTCTCGAACGTGACCGGCGGGGCCGCCCTGGGCGGCGACACCACGACGGTTACCATCGCCAGCGACGACGCCGGCATCCCGGGCACGATCGGCCTGACCGAAACGGCCGTCTCCATCGACGAGACCGCCGGGACGGTCACCCTGAACGTGACCAGGACCGTCGGCGCCGACGACACGGTCTCCGTGGACTACGCGACGGCACCGGATACGGCCTCGGCAGCCGATTTCACGACCACCGGCGGCACGCTGACCTGGGGTAACGCCGACTCGGCACCGAAGACCATCACGGTGCCGATCATTGACGATGCCCTGTACGAGGCGGACGAGACCTTTACGGTCACCCTGTCCGGGGTCACCGGGGGCGCCACCCTGGGTCCTGACGTGGCGACAGTCACGATCCTCAGTGCCGATCCGCCGCAGCCGGGCACGCTCGCCATGTCGGCCGCGTCGGTCACCGTCGACGAGACGGCGGGGGCGGTGACGCTCACTGTCACCCGAACCGGCGGCGCCGACCTGGAGGTCGGGGTGAGCTACGCCACCGCAACGGGGACGGCCACGGACGCTGACTTCACGGCCAGCAACGGCACGCTGGCCTGGGCCGACGGCGACTCGGCACCGAAGAGCATTACGGTGCCGATCATCGACGACACGGCGTTCGAGGCTGACGAGGCCTTTAGCGTGAGCCTCGCGAATCCCACGGGCGAAGCAATCTTGGGAGCCGATACCACCACGGTGACCATCGTCAGCGACGATGCCCCGCAACGGGGGACGATCAATCTGGCACAGGCCGCGGCGACGATCGACGAGACTGCCGGAACCGTGACGCTTACGGTCACGCGCACCGGCGGCACCGACGGAGCGGTCGGGGTCAGCTACGCCACGGCAGCCGGCACGGCCGGGCTCGGAGATTTCACGGCCACCAGCGGCACGCTCACGTGGGCAGACGGTGACACGACCGAGCAGACCATCACGGTCCCGATCACGGATGATCCGCTGGTCGAGGCCGAAGAAGCCTTCGCGGTGACCCTGTCCAATCCTACGGGCGGTGCCGCCCTCGGCACGGCCACGACGACCGTGACGATCATCGACGACGACATCTTCACCGTGCCCGGAGTGATCTCCCTGACGGTGTCGAACGTCACTGTCAACGAGACCGACGGTACGGTGAGCATCACGGTGACCCGGACCGACGGGCTCGGCGGCGCGGTCGACGTCGAGTTCGCCACGGCCTCCGGCACGGCGACTGAAGGGGAGGATTTCGAGGCGCTCTCGGGGATTCTCAGCTGGCTCGCCGGCGAAGGCGGCTCCAAGACCATCACGGTCGTGCTGACCGACGACCTGGTGGCAGAGGATAACGAGACCTTTACTCTCGTTCTGTCCACCCCGTCCGGAGGCGCCACGCTGGGAACCTCGACCGTGACGATCACCATCGTCAGCGAAGATATCCCCCCCGACACCGAACCTGACCCGTTCGAGTTCGTGGCGGTTGGAGACATCCCGCCGCTCGCGGAGGTGGTGTCGAACGAATTCACGGTCACCGGCATCGACGCCCCGTCATCAATCAGCATCGAGGAGGGAGAATACTCAATCAACGGGGGTCCGTTCACGATCGAGGATGGCTTCGTCGAGGACGGCGCGACGATCAGCATCCGGGTGATCGCCGCCGGCACTTACGAGACCACGGTGCAGGCGACGCTGACCATCGGCGGCGTATCGGCCACGTTCCTGGTCACGACCCGGCCGGAAACCACGGGCATCGTGGTGCAGGCAGAGGGTGGCGGCGGAGCGTTCGGTCTGCTCGAGCTGTTGCTCGGCGTTATGGCGCTGGGCGCTCGAATACACCCTCGCGCCGCACTGGCCGGGGTGCTCGCCGGGTGCCTGGTGCTCGCGCCTGTGGCCCGGGCCGATGACACCGAACTTTACGTCGGTGCCGGGATCGGCCAGAGCTCGGTCGGCGTCAGCAGCGAGGAGGCGCGGCGTCGGGTCGAGGCCGCCACCGGCGATACGGTGAGCTCCATGTCCTTCGATGAGACGGACGCGAGCCTCCACCTGCGCATCGGGTACGCGTTCAGCCCGTACGTCGCGATCGAGGCGGCCTATCACCAGTTCGGGGATACGAACAGCGAGGTGGTTGCCGAGGTTCTGGATCCCCAGGCCTTCGTCGAAGCCATGGCGGACGCCTTCCCGAGCAACGTCCATGGGCCGGCCGTGCTCGCGCGCCTGAGCTGGCCGTTCGCAGACCGCTGGGCGGCCCATTTTCGGGCCGGAGTGATCCTGTGGGAGGCCGAGGTCGACGAGCGGATCGTCTCGGGCGGCACTGGCCAGTTCAGGGCGACCCGGGACGGGGAAGACCTGCTGTGGGGTGCCGCGGTGGGCTGGGACGCCTCGGAACGATTATCGGTGACCCTCGAGTTCACCCAGGCCCAGCTCGATGACGATGTGCGCACGGTCGAACTCGGCGTCACCTGGCGGATGGACTGGCCAAGCCGCTGAGCGCGGGCGCGGGCGGAGAAACAGGAACAGTCTGCGGCGGCGAGAGCCGCTGCAGCCCGCCTTTAACGCCGCTGCCCGGCTTTGGCGGCGATTACTGACCGGGACAGGTCGGGTAGACCAGCCATCCGAGGGGTTCGTTGAATCCCCCCATGACGCGCTCGTAGCGCTGGCATTCCATCGCCCGGGGGCCGCCCGGGGCAGGGATGAAGACGGGAGATCGCTCCCCCGGCAGCACTTCGGCGAACGAGGGCAGCCCGGTCAGCGAGGTGAACCTGGAGCCGTCGACAAGCGCCACGCAGTCAAATCCGCTGCCATCGGGCGAACGAATCCGGACGCCGGCTTCCCCGCCACCCATCGCCCAGGCTTTGGTCACGACCAGGTCTTCTCCCGACACCGAGTGCAGGCAGAACTGGATCGCCGGCATAACGTCGCGCAGCTGGTGAGCCCAGTCGGCCTCCCGCTTGTAGCCGAGTCGAAGGATGGAGACCTCCCGGAACAGGGGGGCGGCATCCGGCAGGCGACGCAGCACGATGTCGACGGGAATTGGCGGGTCGGCGGCAGCCGTTGGCACCGGGGCTTCGCCTGCGAGGTACACGGTTTTATCCAGAACCGCCCTGGCCTTGAGAATGTAGACAGCGCCGGGTTCGAGCCGGCCCGAGTCGTACTCAAAAGCAAACGGCGTCTCTTTCGGCACCCCGGCCTCGAGCTTAGCGCTCGCCAGCGGACCGCCGCCTTCTGCCGGCGCGGGATGCCTGACCAACTCGATTTCCAGCGGCATGCCCACCGGCACGAACTCGCCGGGTGCAAGCACGAGCGTGCCGGACACATCCACCGAACCCTGGGGGGGAGGCCGCGCATCACATCCCAGCGCGAGGATGACTGGAAGGATCGCAAGGCCCTTCGCGAGGTATCCTGCTGCTCTCTGGGACGGGACTTTGGGACCAGACATAGTCGAAGACCGGGTGTGACCTGCGCTCCGCCAGATAATAGCACCGAACCACCGAGGCCAATTAATTAGCATGATTCCTGAGCCCGGAGATCCAGGTCCGAGGATCGCCTTTCTTTGTCTGCGAGCGATAGAGCGACTTCGATGTCTCTATGGTCTCCCCTCGACTCACGAGCCGGGTTGGTACCTGCTTTTTGTGCTCTTCAATAAAGCGGTCGGATCCAATTAGGGGTCGGATCCAATTCTCCGAAATTGGATCCGACCCCTGTTTACGGTTGAACTGCCGACACGCGGATGTTCAGAAAAGTAAGCGTTTGATTCTGTCGTTATTTATCAACCGGTTACCGGGGTGTCCGTTGCACAATTTGCATCACATTTCATGACGGTGCACAGCTGTTCCACGCAAAATTCACGCAAGAAACATGATCTCGCGTTTG
>JABDMN010000315.1 GCA_013001485.1 Acidimicrobiia bacterium | reverse complement strand
CCACAGTGTCCACGACGCCATCGAGGAGGGCCTCCTTGTTGGCCACGTGGTAGTAGAGCGACATGGCCTCGACGCCGAGCTCGCTCGCGAGGTTGCGCATGGTGAGCGCATCCAGGCCCTGCTGGTCGGCAAGGCCGATCGCTGCAGTGAGGACGCGGTCCTTGCTGAGCGGAATGCGGGTTTCGGGCTGTGCAGTCATGGTCGACATCGTACCGTACATGGTAAGGCTTGACGAGTCTTACATCGTATGTGTAACTTACGCCGTACGACTTACACTGTACGAGCGGGAGAAGGACATGACGGTGCACAAGCCCGAAGAAAAGACGGAGGGGACAGCCGTGGCAGAGACCATGAAGGCCTACACACGGAAGCGGTATGGCACGCCTGACGTGCTGGAGCTGGTCGATAAGGAGCTGCCAACCCCGAACGACGAGCAGGTGCTCCTCGAGGTGAAGGCGTCGTCGCTCAATGCCTTCGATTGGCACATGCTCACCGGGACGCCGCTGATGGTTCGAGCCGTCGCCGGGCTCACCAAGCCCAAGAGTCCGGGTTCGGGATCGGACGTCGCAGGTGTCGTCGTCGCTGTCGGCAAGGACGTGACGGCGTTGTCGGTTGGCGATGAGGTCTTTGGCGGTGTCGGCGCCGGCGCATTCGCCGAGTACGCCATCGCCAACCCCAAGTCACTTGCCCGCAAGCCGGCCAATCTCAGCTTCGAGGAGGCCGCCGCGGTCCCGATGGCGGCGCTCACGGCCCTTCAGGCGCTGCGTGACGCCGGCGGTCTCGAGAGGGGTCAACACGTTGTCGTCAACGGAGCTTCGGGAGGAGTCGGCACCTACGCCGTGCAGATCGCCAAAGCCCTCGGAGCTGAGGTGACAGCTGTGTGCAGCACCACCAAGGTCGACCAGGCCCGATCGATCGGTGCCGACACGGTCATCGACTACAAGAACCAGGACTACACCGAGATGGTCCGTGACGCCGACATCCTGTTCGACAACGTCGGAAACCGGCCGTGGTCCGACACCAGCAAGGTGCTGGCCGAGGGTGGGATCAACGTCGCTGTCACCGGTCCAAAGAAGCGCTGGCTGGGACCATTGCGGTCGATGTTGTTCCGCAAGGTCCAGTCGCGGTTCGGCGCAAAGCGGATGACCTGGTTCACCGCGAGCACCACCAGAGCAGACCTCGAGACCCTTGCCGGGATGCTCGAAGCCGGAGCGATCAAGCCTGTTATCGAGAAGGTCTACGCGCTCGATGAGGTCCCCGAGGCCCTGACCCATCTGAGCCAGGGTCACGCGAAGGCCAAGCTGGTGGTGTCGATCTAGGCAAGACTGCAGACGTCGCTCGAGGGAGGATGAACGTGAGGGCTGCCGTCCACGCGGACTACGGGTTGCCGGAAGAGGTCATCGCGGTCGCCGCGGCCCCGCTTCCCGTGCTCAAGCCGAAGCAGGTGCTGGTGCGGATGTGTGCGGCCGGAGTCAACTGGGCCGATCAGTCGATGACCCTCGGCGAGCCGCTGTTGATGCGGCTCGGGTATGGGTTCCGACGTCCTCGGGCGGGGATCCGTGGCATGGAGGTGGCTGGCGTCATCGAGGCGGTTGGCGTGAAGGTCACTGACTGGAAGGCTGGTGACGAGGTGATTGGCTGGGGCACGGGGACGTTTGCCGAGTTCGTGGCCATCGACGCCAAGCGTCTCGTCGCCAAATCCGAAGCCTTGACTTTCGATCGCGCTGCTGGGCTCCCGGTTGCCGGCTGCACAGCACTTCAGGCGATGCGCGATGTGGCAAAGGTCCAACCGGGAGATCAAGTCCTCGTGGTTGGAGCGTCAGGCGGGATCGGCTCATTTGCCGTGCAGATCGCCAAGGCAATGGGTGCCGAGGTGACTGGCGTGTGCAGCACACCCAACATCGAGTCCGTGCGTTCACTCGGAGCCGATCGTGTCATCGACTACACCGATCGGGACTTCACAGAGGAAGACCGGAAATACGACGCGATCCTCGATATCGCTGACAAGCATTCGTTGTCCGAGAGGCGGTCGGCGCTGAAGGCAAAGGGCACGATCATTCCGAATAGCGGTGAGGGGGGTCGCTGGTTGGGGAGTATTGGGCGGATCCTGAAGGCCCGGATCATCTCGCCATTCGTATCCCACAGGCTCCGTCCTTTCCTATCGGTCACGAAGCGTGCCGACGTGGCGGCGCTGGTCGACATGGCAGTGGCCGGCACGCTTACTCCGGTGGTGGGAGTCACCTATCCGCTCGACCAAGCGGGAGAGGCTGTGGCGGAAGCGGGTTCGGGGCACGCCAGGGGCAAGGTGATCCTGACCGCGTAGTGGTCAGCTCGTTTCGACGACGACCGTGAAAACGCGCTCGGCAGGGACGTCCTCCCACGGGCGGGAGTACTCGAAGAGGAGGAAGTAGCTGCCGGGCTTTCGGGCCGTGACGACGAATCGGTCCTGCCCCGCCGCGCCAACCCCCGTTCCCTCTTGAACGAAGAGTGGCTCGCCGATATCGAGGCCGTCGAGGGTCTCCGTGCTCCAACCGAACCCGGTGGACGGATTCGACGGCAACCACACCTCGAATGGGACGTCGAGGGCGACCTCGAAGGTCTTCTGGTAGTTATCTGCCTTGATGACCAGGGTCACGCTGTCGGAGCATCCGGCCAATATCGAAATGGCGAGGATCGCGATCAACACCCGCATACCGCGATCGTGCGGTCCGACGGCGTCAGCGCACCAGGGTCGGATGTCCCTGAGTGTCAGCCGGCGATTGCTGCGTCGAGTGCGATAGCGGCCATCTCCCTCAGTGATGCTTCGCGGTCGTCGGGATGGACGTTCTCTTCTTTCCCGATGATGTCCACCACCGTGAGAATGGTGGCGGCCTTGACACCATGTTCGGCGGCAACGCCAAAGAGGGCGGCGGCCTCCATCTCAACTCCGAGCAGTCCCAGTTTCCGAGACAGGTCAAAGACCTCGGGCCTGGGTTGGTAGAAGTGGTCGGAGCTGAGGATCGGGCCCGTCTTCGCCGCCACACCGTGAGCGGCTGCGGCGTCGACGAGCTTGCGGGTGAGTTCGAAATCGGCGACAGCCGAGAAGTCGAGGTCTGCAAAGCGACGGCGATTGACGGCTGAA
>JABDMN010000272.1 GCA_013001485.1 Acidimicrobiia bacterium | reverse complement strand
TTGTACGGCAGTGCCACGTGGCCGCCGATGGATGTCGTCGTGATCACAGCGCCCTCGCCCTTCTCTCGCAGGTGTGGGATGAAGGCCTTCGTCAGGCGCAGCACGCCCACCAGGTTGGTGTTGATCTGGCGCATGAGCTGCTCGTCTGATGTGCCCTCTAGGGGGCCGGCGAGGCCGTACCCCGCGTTGTTGAACAGGACGTCGATGCCGCCGAGCTCGAGGGCCTTCTTTGTCGCATCGGCGATCTGCTCGGGGACAGTGACATCGAGCTGAAGGACCGTGATCCGGTCGTGCTCGGCCAGGTCTGCGCCTCCCTCGGGTCGGCGCATGGTGGCGACCACGTTCCAGCCGCGCTCGGCAAAGAGTTGCGCCGTGGCGCGCCCGAGGCCGGTGGAGGCCCCCGTGATGAAGATCGTCTTCGGCATGTTCTGCTTCCTCCTGTGTGTTCTGGGGTGTGGAGCCGGAAGGGATTCAGCTCTTCGGACACGATTCGTGGATCGGAGGACGAGCAATGGCCTCCAGGGCGAAGGGGCTGGTCAGTCGCGCAGCGGCACCCTCGCTGCCCGGGCCGCTTGCGGGGTCATTCCCGTCCAGCGGCGAAACGCAGGATAGAACGAGTTCGGGTCGTCGTAGCCAAGCAGGAAGGCCGCCTGTGAGTTGCTCAGGCCCGTTCTCGTCAGATAGTGCTGCGCGAGCTGGGCCCTGGTTTCGTCGAGGACTGCGCGAAAGGTTGTGCCCTCGTCCCCGAGGCGACGCTGGATGGTGCGGGGACTCGAGCCCACCGCGCGAGCCACGTCGCCGACCTGTCGGCGCCCGCTGGGCAGAAGCTCATAGAGCGCCGCGCCGACGCGCTCAGCCATGCTGGTGTGGACGTCTAGCTCGGCGAGGCGACGGTCGAGGGTGGGCTCGAAGAACGACCACATGGACGCGTCAGTCGCTAGGAAGCGACGCCGTGCGTCGTCCGCCTCGAACACCAACTCGAAGTTTGCTCCCCGAGTGACGGGCACGCCGAAGTAGGCCTCGAAGCCTGCTTGGCCGTTCGGTTCGAACGGCATGACGACTCGCCTGGGTATGACATGGTGCCGCGTGGCGTGGCGCGCCATGGCCACCCACACGACGAGTTCGCCAGTTCCGTAGAGAACCGGAGGTAGGGACAGGCCGGCAACGCTACACGTGAGGGCAAGCGCCTCCTGGTCGTCGATTGCGAGACGAGTCGGACCGAGCAGCCGCTTGTATCGCTGGAGTCGGGTCGCAGCCTGATGCAGATGCTCGGAGCAGAACACTGCGAAGTGCGCAGGATCAAACATGTCCAGCGTCAGAACACGACCCAGCCGCAGCGCGAGGTCGGGTTCAGCGACCGTCGCATCCAGGGCATCCCAGAGGGCAGCCCATCCTTCGATATCGACCATCACCGGATCCGATGCGAACAGGTTCGCTGGCAGACCTGCCCGCCGCGCCACGGCCTCGCCTGCGAGATCGAGGTCTCGCAGGATCACCCGCCAGAAAGGCTCGAGGCGAAACGTTTGGCGACTTGCGTCAGGCACGGTCTCATCCTGCCATGGACCGTATTTGCTCGTCACTCGGGATTAGCGCCAACTTCCTTGGTATTCACGCCATGGTCTGGCTGCGGTTGCAGTGCCCGCAGCCTTGCCTATGCCCGTCGCCACCGTGAAGTGCAGCCGCGCCGCCTCGGTGCGAACGAACGCGGACGGCTCTCTCGTTGGCATCTCGGAGTCGGCTCGCCCGAACCCTCAGGGGGGTCGGGGCCCTCACCTGGCCATTGCGGAGAGAGCGATACTACCTTCGGCCACATGGGTGAACGGCGGAGCAAACTCTTGAGGTGGAGGCGTGCCAGGGCCGGATTGCTCGTCGTGGCGATGGCGGCTGCTGCGTGCGGGGGTACCGACCCCACCGACTCGTCCGAGCCAGAGCCGACTGACGCCCCGTCCGTCGAGGAGGACGTCGGCTCCGTCGATGCACAAGCGGACGACCAGGTTGACAACCAGGACAGTGGCGCCGATGTAGACGCTGGTGGTGGGTCCGCCGACGTGAGTGGCGTCGATTGGGCCTCGGTCGATCTCACCACGATCGACTGGGCGAACATCGACATGGACGATGTCGATCTCGTCGCAATCGAGGACAACCCCACTGTCGCGAACATTTCAGCGGATGACCTCGCGATCATCCAGGGACGACTGGCGGCGAGCTTCGGATCTGGAGTGGCTACCTTGACGATCGCGGATCGAACGTGGCAGTTCGAAGGGTTCGTGTGCGCCTTCGAGAGCTCTGGTGTGCTGAACGAGGGGACGACGTTGGGGACGAACATCCTGGACGAGGCCGATGGGGTCCGGATTCAGATGCAGATCGACGTCTACAGCGACGGGACCGCCCAGTTCACAATGGACGACATCGAAGACTTTGAGAACCCGGCCTTCAGCTACCTCGAGACCACGGACATCGCCGTCGCCGTCGACGGTGACACTGTGAGGGCGTCGGGCGAAGTCACCGACCAGGCGTCCGAGAATTTTGATGTTGTTGCGATGTCGTTTGAAGGCGAGTGCGGCCCCGGGAGCCTCCGCTAGCTCCCGGCCGGACCACCCACATGTCGCCAGCAGTGCAGCGCGTCTTGTGGCTCTGGCGGGCGAATGATTGTTCGATCCAACAACTCGTGGCGAAGTGTTCGAACCCATCGCTCAGCGAACGCGTGCGCCTGAGGTGATCGCGGCGGGGTCCGGATCGTGGTGATGCCCGATGCTGCGAGGACGGTGTCGAAGGATCGGGTGACTTGTCCGGCTC
>JABDMN010000259.1 GCA_013001485.1 Acidimicrobiia bacterium | reverse complement strand
GTCCTCAACGGCACCGATCGCGGCGCGCAAAGCTGCTTGGTCGACCAATTGGGTTCTCCTCTTTGTTGAGGCGGAAACTATAGGGAGCAGCGAGTTGCTAGTTGCTGGTCGCTAGTTGCTAGTTGCTAGTTGCTAGTTGCTAGCTGAGAGTCCCTGGTCGCTAGTCCCTAGACAGAGCCAGGAACTAGGAACTAGGAACCAGGAACCAGGAACTGACTACTGCGGGCCGTCGGAACCGGAGTCTTCGGCGCCCGTGTCGGCTTTGCGGCCGAATTTGGCGAACTTGTCTCTGAGGGAGTCGGTGCCGGAGCGGGCCTTTGACGACACGTCCTCGACAGCGGCCTTTGCCTCTTCAGCGCGGTCAGCGATCGCCTCTTTGGCTCCGCCACCCTTGGCCTCGGCGAACGCCGCCATGGTGTTGGGGCCGGCGATGCCGTCGGCGGCGAGACCGGCCTTCTCTTGGAACGCCTTGACCGCTGCCTCTGTCTTGGGGCCAAAGATCCCGTCGGCCGGGCCGGGGTTGAGGCCCATTGCCGCCAGCGACTTCTGCAGTGCCATGACCTCTTCACCTGATGATCCGTTGCGCAACATGCGTGTTCCTTCCTCTACCTGGAGTACGACGCGGCGACACTAGCCCGAACGGCTAGTCGGCCAACTGCTCGATCAGCTCAGCGACGAGAGCTGTCCACCCTGTCTGGTGTGAGGCACCCAGGCCCGCACCGTCATCACCGTTGAAGTACTCGAAGAACAGCACCATGTCATCGGGTGACCCGGGCGGTTGCGATGGCGGCCGACCGTCCGGGCCGGGCACGAACAGTGCGACGAGTCGACGTGAGAGTTCGTCTGCCAGGTCGCCGAGCGATGAGCGCTCACCCGAACCGGCTGGGAACTCGACCGTCAGGTCATCGCCGTAGTAGCGCTCGAACGCTCGAAGTGACTCGACGACCAGGTAGTTGATCGGGAACCAAACGGGCCCCCGCCAGTTGGAATTCCCGCCATAGAGACCACTTCGATCCTCGCCAGGCTCGTATCCGATCGAAAGGTCAGCTCCGCCGACGTGGACCTCGTACGGATGATCGCGGTGGCGGGCCGACAAGGAACGAACTCCAAACGGGGACAGGAACTCGGACTCATCGAGCATGTAGCCGAGCACTGCCTCCAGCTTGTCGCGATCGAGTAGCGACAGCAGGCGCCGGGAGCCCACTCCGGGGAGGTCGATCGACGCGATGTTGGATGCCATCCCGGGGCGGTGCTCTTCGAACCACTCGAGGCGTTCCCTGAACTCCGGGTGGTCGGCCAGCATCCCTTCCTCCAGCACGTGGACCGCCAGCAGGGGCATCAACCCCACCAATGACCGAACCTTGAGGCTGAACACGTCGTCGCCGGCGTGGAGCACGTCGTAGAAGAACCGATCCTCGGTGTCCCAGAGAGGGTGCACTGCATCGGAGTCGTTGACGGCGTAGGCGATTGCCAGGAAGTGTTCGAAGAACTTGGTGGCGAGATCCTGATAGATCGGGTTTCGATCTGACAGCTCCAGAGCGATGTGAAGCATCGTGAGGGTGTAGAAGCCCATCCAGGCAGTGCCATCGGACTGGTCGAGGTGGCCGCCGCCGTCGAGAGGTGTCGACCGGTCGAAGAGGCTGATGTTGTCGAGACCCAGGAAGCCTCCCTGGAAGACGTTGTTGCCGCCACGGTCTTTCCGGTTCACCCACCACGTGAAGTTCATCAGCAGCTTGTGGAAGATGCGTTGCAGGAAGTCCCAATCGGGCTCGCCTCCAGCGATCGCGTCGATCTCGAAGACTCGCAGCGCCGCCCAGGCATGAACCGGTGGGTTGGTGTCGCCGAGCCCCCATTCGTAGGCGGGCATCTGACCGTCGGGGTGCATGTACCAGACCCGGGTGAACAGCTCGAGCTGCTCCTTGGCGAACGCGGGGTCGATGCGGGCGAGCGGGATGCAATGGAAGGCGAGATCCCACACGGCGTACCACGGGTACTCCCACGAGTCCGGCATGGAGATGATGTCGAAGTTGTTGAGGTGGCCCCAGGAGTGATTGCGGCCTGACTGGCGGGATGCGGGGGGCCCGGCAGCGCCCGGATCGCCGTTGAGCCACTGATCGATGTCGTAGTAGTAGAGCTGCTTGGTCCACATCAGCCCTGCCATGGCTTGCCGATGAACGTTCCTCTGTGCTGGAGACAACCCATCGGGCTGAATGTCTGCGTAGAACTCGTCGGCCTCGCTCGAGCGAATCGCGAACAGGTCATCGAAATCGGCGAAGCCGCTCCCCGACGCCGACAGCCGAAGGCGCATCGTCACTGACTCACCTGCCGGGACTTCGCTCTTGAGCACCGCACAGGCCTTGGTGCCTGAGTGCTCAGGGTTGACGGCGCTGGTGTCGTCATCGACGAGGTGACGGTGGAACGCAGCTTTGGTGAAGGGGGTGCGGTTGGCGGTGCCGTACAGCGTCTCGTAGTCCGTGTCGTTGTCGGTGAACAACCACTCCACCGCGCCATCCGCCTCGAGCGTGTACTGACCCAACGCCGGATGGCTCGCTCGAACCAACCCCTGGTCGAGTGACATCACCGGGATCTCGGGCACGTCGCGCATGGGGCCGGCGGGGTATCCCCAGGCCCACGTGTTGCGGAACCACAGCGTCGGGGCGAGATGGAGCGGCGCCGGATGGGGCCCCCGGTTGTGTGCGGTGATACGGATGAGCACATCGTCGGGACCAGCCTTGGCGTATTCGACGACGACATCGAAGAAGCGGTCCTCGGCGAGCACGCCGGTGTCTGCCAGCTCGTATTCCGGTTCATCGAGGCCGCGACGCCCGTTTTCTGCAACGAGCTCGTCGTACGGGAACTCGGCGTGGGGATATCGATACATGGCGCGCATGTAGCTGTGGGTGGGTGTCGAGTCGACGAACCAGTACAACTCCTTGACGTCTTCCCCATGGTTTCCTTCGGCGTTCGTGAGCCCGAACAGCCGCTCCTTGAGGATCGGGTCTTTCCCGTTCCACAGAACGGGCGAGAAACACAGGTACTGCCTGTCGTCGGAGATGCCGAGCAGACCGTCCTCGTTCCACCGGTAAGCACGGGACCGCGCCTCGTCGTGGGTGAACGAGGCCCAGGCGTCGCCATCCTCGGAGTAGTCCTCACGCACGGTCCCCCATGCCCGCTCGGCGAGATACGGGCCCCACCGCTTCCATCCCCCTCCGGAGGCGAGGCGCTGGTACTCGTTGGTCATGTCGTGGTCACCGGGCGTCGCACGTACTCCTCCATCTGATGTCGCGACGTCAGATGCACGAACGTCAGATGAGCCCAGTGGGGGTCCGCCATGGCGGCGAGGTAACGGGTGCGAATCGGCCGGTGCCGGGTCCATGACCACAGCAGGACGTTCTCCTCGGCGCGCCGATCGATGAGGTTCGACCATCGCTCTCGATTCCCGTTCCACAGCTCCTCCTTGCGAGCGATCCGGCTCAGA